>PLNY01000265.1 GCA_003141915.1 Anaerolineae bacterium
TCTTTACAGCCTGTTGAAGGATGCTGTTGAGCTTATCCGCGAGAAATTTAACCTGTATTACACCCAGATCTACCTTCTAGATTCAACCGGGCATACACTCGTCCTGCGCGCAGGCACAGGCGAAGTGGGCAAGCAATTGATTGAACGCAGGCATCAGCTTTTGGTCAATTCCATGTCATTGAACGGCCGCGGNNGCCAAAGCATCGACTTCCTGCCCAACCCCTTGCTGCCTAATACCCGTTCCGAAATGGCTGTACCGCTGCTTGCCAGTGGACAGGTGGTAGGCGTGCTCGATATGCAGAGTGATGAACCCGATACATTAAGCGAAGTCTACTTGCCAGCTTTTGAAACTTTGGCAGGACAACTCGCTATTACCATTCAGAACGCCGCCCTATTCGCAGAAGTTGAACAAGCCCGTTCGGAAGTGGAAGCGCAAGTTCACCGCCTCACCGAAAAGGGCTGGCAGGATTTCCTAGATGGCATTGAGCGCGGTGAAAAAATCGGATTTGTTTTCAATCAAGGAAAAGTGGCCCCATTAACGGCAGAAGCCTTCACCGCAGAGCTAGACGATGTTCTCAATGTTCCGGTACTGGTAACGGGGACAAAGGTTGGAGCCATTCAATTGAAGAATGAGCCCGGCCATAAGTGGACATCTAGTGAAACTGAACTAATCCAGGTCATATCTGCGCAGTTGAGCCAGCATATCGAGAACCGGCGCTTACTGGCTCAGGCCGAACGTTACCGGGAGCAGGCCGAACAGGTGGCCCGCCGCCTGACCCGCGAGGGTTGGAAAATTCGGCAGACGCGCAGCAACGTTGCTTCGGGATACGTTTATGATCTAAACAAAGTCGAAGAGTTATTAGGGGAGCTAAATGATAATTCGGCTGATGCTCTCAAACAGCCGCTCCTCGTTCGAGATGAAATCATCGGTGAGTTGAGCGTTAACACTGCCACCCGAGAAGATGAAGCATCCGAGATTGTCGCAGCTGTTGCACAACAACTAAGCGGACATATTGAGAACCTGCGGCTTACTGAACAAACCGAGTTGGCCCTGCGCGACTCAATGGAGGCAGAGAAGGTTGTCCGTGAAAGCGAAGCCAAGCTATCAGAAGCTTTNNACCGAGCGTAAACTGGCAGAACAGGCAGTGCGCGAAAGTGAAGCCAAGCTATCAGAAGCTTTGGAAATTGCCAAACTTGCCAACTGGGAATACGATGTTGAACGCGACCGTTTCCTCTTCAACGATCATTTCTATTCGATCTTCCACACGAATGTCAAAGAGATGGGCGGGTATGAACTGTCATCGGCGGAGTATGCGCAGCGTCTAGTCTATCCGGAAGATTTGCCTGTGGTGGGTGCCGCAATCGAGAAGGCGCTGGCCTCCACTGACAAGCATTACAACACTCAGTTGGAGCATCGCATTAGATACTCTGATGGCGAGATGGGTTACATCTCGGTAGAAATCCATATTGACCGCGACGATCAGGGAAAGATCACCCGCTACTACGGAGCCAACCAGGATATAACCGAGCGTAAACTGGCAGAACAAATCGTTGCCAAACGGGCTGCCGAGTTGCAAACAGTAGCTGAAGTAAGCGCCACGATGGCTAGGACTCTCGAACCTGATCGCCTGTTGCAAGCCGTAGTGGATATAACAAAAGAACGGTTCGACGTTTATCACGCTCACATCTACCTGGCTGATGAATCATGGAACACCCTGCTCCTTGCAGCAGGTGCGGGTGAAATAGGCAGGCAGATGGTTGCCACAGGTCATAGTATCAGAATGGATACGGAAAAATCCCTTGTAGCCCGCGCTGCCCGTGAACGGCAAGCCGTCATTGTGAATGATGTTCGTGATGATCCGGCATTCCTTCCTAACCCGCTCTTGCCGGAGACGCGTTCGGAAATGGCTGTCCCAATGATCGTAGGTGACAAGGTGCTCGGCGTATTCGATGTTCAGTCGAATATAACAAATCACTTCACCGAGGAGGACGCTTATATTTACACTACGCTGGCTTCCCAGGTCGCGGTTGCCCTGCAAAATGCTCGATTGTATACTGAGCAGGCCGCCACTGTGACTCAGTTGCGCGAACTTGATCGCTTGAAGACATCCTTCCTGGCAAACATGAGCCATGAGTTACGAACGCCGCTGAATTCTATCCTCGGCTTTTCTGATGTGATCATCGAGGGATTGGATGGCCCTGTAACGGAACAGATGGACAACGACCTTCGGCTGATCGGGAAAAACGGCCAGCATTTGTTGCACTTGATCAATGATGTGCTTGATATGGCTAAGATTGATGCCGGACGCATGAACCTTCAGCCTGAGAAATTTAAGCTGAACGGGCTCTTTGAAGAAGCGATCAACATCACATCATCCCTGGCAGATGCGAAATCGCTCTCGGTTGTTATTAAAGAGGATTCTGATCAGGAGGTGGAAGTATTTGCCGATCGAACCCGCATCCAGCAGGTGATGATCAACCTTATCAATAACGCGATCAAATTCACTGAACAAGGCGGAATTTCCTTAAGCGCCAGACAAGCGGAAGATCATGTTTTGATAGAAGTTCATGACGCGGGTATTGGCATTCCATCAGAACAGCTTCAAACAATCTTCCAGGAATTTACTCAGGTGGATTCCTCGCCCACGAGAAAAACAGGCGGTACAGGCTTGGGTTTGCCAATTAGCCGCCGTCTGGTCGAATTGCATGGCGGTCGCTTATGGGCAGAAAGCACGGGCGTATCAGGCGAAGGCTCAACCTTCTATGTTGAATTGCCTCTCATTGCGAAGATTGCCACACCAACTGAAATAAAGGAAAAATAAGTGGCCGCGCCTCAATTTTTAAAATGCGTTGTTTGTGGAGAGCAACAGCCTTACGAGCCGTTTGTTCCCGCTGTATGCAAAAATTGCAGTTCACAATGGCTGGAAGCGCATTACGATTACGATGCTTTCAAACGGGAGATCCTGCGCGGCCTACCTGAACGGCCTTCCAACATGTGGCGCTATCAGGATGTGTTACCGCTGAACAACCCGGGAGCTTTGAATCTCTACCCTGCCGGCGGAACTCCCATCTGGATATCGAAACGCTTCGGGCCCGCGCTTGGGCATGATCGCGTTTATATAAAAGACGAACGCTGTGGCCCGACCAGTTCGTTCAAGGATCGTCAGGCCGCGGTGGCAGTTGCCGCCATGAATGAAGGCGATATACGCGAAGCGGTGATCGCTTCCACCGGCAACGCGGCAGTCGCATATGCGGCGGCGTGCGCGCGGGCAGGCATCAAACTATGGGTCTTTATGACCAGCCTCGTACCGCAGGAGAAACTGCGCGAAGCCGCCCTCTTCGGCGCGGAAGTCATTCGCGTCAGCGGTAATTACGACCAGACAAAACAGATCGCGTCCCAGTTTGCCCAGCGTAAGAATTTGTTTTTGGATCGGGGGGCCACTTCGATCCCTTCGCGGGAGTCAATGAAGACAATTGCCTATGAGATTGTTGAACAATTCGGCTGGCGCGCGCCTGATTGGTATATTCAGTCCGTAAGTGGCGGACTTGGACCTTTAGGTGTTTACCAGGGATTTAAAGAAATGTTCAACATGGGTTTGATAAATCACATTCCCAAGCTGGCGGTCATACAAGCGGAGGGATGCTCGCCCATGGTCAAGGCTTTCAAAGCGGGAAAGGAAACGGCTGAACCGGTTATCCCTGATACGCGCATCATCATTTTGGCAACAGGTGATCCTGGAAAATCATATACCTATCTTTGGAATCTTATTCAACAATATGGCGGCGTCATGGAATCTGCGACCGATGCCGAGGCTTTTGCTTCCATGCGCGCCCTTGCCAAAAGCGAGGGAATGGCTGTAGAGCCTGCGACCGCGGTGGCATTTGCAGGCTTGGAAAAGATGCTGAAAGAAGGAACGATCAGCCAGGATGAAACGGTGGTCGTCAATTGCACAGGGCATACTTTCCCTGTTGAGAAACATGTTCTGGGCGATCAATTTGCGGTAGATGTTCATCTTAGCCAGGACCAATCTCCAGCCCCGCGCGAGGGCTTACAGGCCGCCCTTGAAAACCTGGATGAGAAAACCACTTCCATTTTACTGATTGACGACAATGCGGATGATGCCCTCTTGATTCGCCGCCTGTTGGAAAGTAAAAAATCGTATCGCATCTATGACGCTAGAGACGGTTGGGAAGGTTTGGCGATTGCGCGTCAAAACCTACCGGACTTTATTGTTTCTGACCTGATGATGTCGGGCTTGGACGGCTTTGCGCTCGTGGAAGAACTTAAGCTCGACCCGCGCACCAAAAATATTCCCATTGTGATTGTCAGCGCCAAAGATATTACACCTGAGGAACGGAAACGTTTGAATGGGCATATCAGAGGTGTATATCAAAAAGGTTCTCTGCCCACAAGAAAATTCGTGGACCAGGTGATTCACGTTATCGAAGAAAAATCTGAGGTGCAGGATGGTAAGCTATGAAGTCTGCTATCCTCTGCATTGAAGATAATTCTGATAGTATGGTGCTTATCAAACGAGTGCTCCAACCACGCGGCTATACTGTGCTCGAGGCCAAGAACGGCACCGAAGGGCTATCCTTAGCCGAGGCTCAGGATGTAGATATTATTCTACTGGATATCAATCTGCCGGATATGGATGGCTACGAAGTAGCCGGCCGATTGCGTCGCAGCGCAAAACATACATTGGCCCATGTCCCCATCATTGCGCTTACTGCCAACGCGATGAAGAGTGATGCTGATAAATGTCTTGACGCAGGATGCGATGTATGTATATCCAAGCCGATCAGTATCCAGGAACTTTTGGAAACAATAGAGACTCATTTGTCATCAAAAGATAAAAGCGTTTTAAATAGATCAGTCAGGAGATTGACCATGGCAAAGAATATTTTGTACATTGAAGATAACCCAGACAATATGCTACTTGTCAAACGGGTTTTGGTGGCGAGCGGCTATAATTTTTTTGAAGCTGAGAACGGTCTGAAGGGACTTTCCGTTGCAGAAAACCAGGATCTGGATCTAATATTGCTGGATATCAATCTGCCTGATATTGATGGCTATGAAGTTGCGCGCCGGTTGCGTTCAAACGCGAAACGGACGCTAGCCTATGTTCCAATCATTGCCGTCACGGCCAACGCGTTGAGAGGCGATGCGGAAAAGGCTCTTGAAGCAGGATGCGATGTGTATATGTCCAAGCCAATCAATGTCCATGAGCTTCGGGCAAGGGTCGAAGCTTTCGTGCCCTCTCCGAAATAGTATTTATAGAAACATCAATTCAAAAAAAGCCAAGGATGATTATGCATGCCAAGCCTGCAATCAACGCCGCTTTTAATTCAGGAACAGTTTCGTTTATTGTAGAGCTTGAATGTTCGGGTTGTGGGGAAAAATATTCACACGATGAGATTCATACTTTTTGCCCTGCTTGTCAATCTCCATTATTGGTGCGTTATGACCTGGAAGCAGTGCATAAGCACGTAGATCGCGATGCTGTCCGTTGGCGTCAGGGGAGAATGTGGCGCTGGCACGAATTGCTTCCGGTGAAAGATCCCGGAAATTTTGTTTTTCTGGGAGAAGGCGATACTCCTTTATTGCATCTTCCACGTTTGGGAAAGGAGTTTGGATATCCTTATCTCTTCGTCAAGGATGAAAGCTCAAATCCCACCGGCTCGTTCAAGGCGCGGGGACTTGCCGCGGCTGTTTCCAAGGCGAAAGAATTGGGCATCAAAAAAGTGATTATTCCTACCGCGGGGAATGCCGGTGGAGCCATGGCTGCTTACGCCGCGCGCGCTGGAATCCAGGCTCTCATCTATATGCCAAAGGATACTCAACGCTCTAATATTGAAGAAAGCCGCATCGCAGGCGCAGAGGTTGTTCTGGTGGATGGGCTAATCAGTGACGCCGCCGGCATGGCTGGAGAAAAAGCGCGTGCTGAAGGCTGGTTCGATCTTTCCACATTTAAAGAACCATATCGAACGGAAGGTAAGAAGGTCATGGGCTATGAACTGGCTGAGACCTTTGACTGGAACTTACCCGATGTAATCATTTATCCGACAGGCGGCGGTACCGGACTGGTGGGTATGTGGAAGGCCTTCGCAGAACTCGAGCCGTTGGGCTGGTTGAGTAATACAAAAAAGCCGCGCATGGTGGCGGTTCAAGCAGATGGCTGCGCACCGGTCATCAAAGCTTTTGAAACGGGCGCAACCTTTTGTGATTTTTGGACAAACGCACATACGATGGCATCCGGACTACGCGTGCCTAAAAGTTTTGCTGATGTGCTTATTTTGAATGATTTACGCGACAGCAAGGGAACTGCTGTGGCGGTGAGTGATGCGGCCATCATAGAGGCCCAAAGTCAATTTGGTAGGATGGAAGGAATTTTTCCTGCACCGGAAGGCGCAGCTACTCTGGCGGCGCTCAAAATCTTGATTCAACAAGGGTGGGTTCATCCAGAGGAACGCATTGTCCTGTTTAACACCGGCTTAGGTTTGAAATATCTCGATCGGTTGGGCCAAGCTACATAAGTTGTTGGACTCATGGAATATGGCCGAAGAATTGGCAGTTGGTTTATATTTGTCAATCATCAACAGCATTAGCGACGGTATCATCGTCGTGGATGAAAACCACCGGATCGTGCAACTGAATCCGGCGGCTGAAAGATTCGTAGGCAATTCTGCCTCCCATGCAATTGGCCAACCGTTGAAAAATATTGTGCCAGAGATGAAATCATCCTTGACTCAGTCTGCCGATGAATGTGGTGAGATAAAAGTTGACCGCGAAGGCATTGTGTACGCTTATGACGTGCGCGTTTCCACCATTCAGGATTGGCAAGGACATGAGATTAACCGGGTCGTTGTCTTGCGCGATGTCACTGAGCGCAAGCGGGCGGACGACAAACTACTCCGCTCAGATTCCAATCTAACCGAAGCCCAGCGGCTTTCTCATGTGGGTAGTTGGGAGTGGGACTTGAAGAGGAATAGGATACGTTGCTCCGAGGAAATATTTCGTATCGCTGGCCTGTTACCACATGATGAGGAAATAACCCGGGAGGAGTTCAACGGTCTCCTGCACTTGGATGAAGCGGGGGAGCTTTTCCAGAGAATCCAACAAAACACAGATTATCCAACCACGAATATCGAGCATTTAATACTACGTCGGAACGGCGAGACTAGGAATGTGTACAGCCGGATTAAAGCATACCGGGATGAAAATGGCAAACCCCTTCTCCTGCTTGGATCCACACAAGATGTTACGGAGCGCAAGCGTGCGGAGGAAGAAATCAGGCGCCGCACGGGACAACTGATCGCATTACATACGATTGATTTGGCCATCATTCGTCGCTACGATCTGCGCAAGACATTGAACATCATTCTTGGACACGTGTTGGCACAGCTGGAAGTTGATGCTGCGTCCATTCTGCTGCTTGATCCGTCTGCGCAGACATTGAAAATTGCTGCCACGCGAGGCTTTCGTATCAACCATAAGGCAAATATACGTCTCCCAGTGAGAGGGGAATTTATGGAGTACATTGTCCGGAAACAAGACACATTGACTATTCTCGATTTGCCTCAAGCCGCCGCCGGGTCAAGAAGGTCTGCATTATTGAATGAGGAGGCATTTATCTTTTACTGCGGAATGCCGCTCATGGCAAAAGGGAAAGTCGTCGGCGTGATCGAAGTTTTCAAGCGCGCCGCTTTCGATCCGACTCCGGCGTGGTTGGGCTTTTTTGATGCGCTGGCGATACAAACGGCAATTGCGATTGACAGCACGAAATTAATTAAAGATCTTCAAACATCCAATGCCAGCTTGATAAAAGCCTATAACGAAACACTCGAAGGCTGGTCGCGGGCGATGGGTTTTCGCGATAAAGAGACCGAAGAGCATACACAACGGGTAACAGAAATGACCCTGAAGTTAGCCCGGATTATGGGCATGGACGGAGAAAGTTTGCAGTATATGCGCTGGGGCGCGCTCCTCCATGATATAGGAAAAATCGGCATTCCCGACGCCATCCTCTATAAGGAAGGCAAACTTACCTTTGATGAAGAACAGCTTGTCATGCGAAAACATGCGGAAGTTGCTTATGAAATGCTTTCGCCTATCAGTTTCCTGCGCCCGGCATTGGATATTCCATACTGTCACCATGAAAAGTGGGACGGCACGGGTTACCCGCGCGGACTCAAAGGCGAACAAATACCGTTGGCCGCGCGCATATTTGCCGTAGTTGATGTATGGGATGCCCTTCGCTCTGATCGTCCATATCGCAAAGGATGGTCTGACGAAGAAGTATATAAATATATTAGCGACCAGACGGGAAAGCACTTTGATCCGCAAATAGCAGAAGCATTCCTGGGGTTAATGGGCAGGAAACAATAACACACGCTTCGTTAAGTGATCTGGTAAGCTTGGAGTAACTAAATTTCCCAGAACGTCCCCGACTGACCTGAAGTATACTGAAGGGGTGGCATCGTTAAAAAATCAATTTCTCTTAAATCCAAAGATTCATTTTCTGAATCATGGTTCGTTTGGCGCGACGCCGTATCCGGTCTTTCGAGAATATCAGCGCTGGCAGCGCGAATTGGAATATCAGCCCGTTGAATTCCTGGGACGACGCGCCACAGCGCTGATGGCGGACGCCCGCCTCGCACTTGGAAAATATCTGGGCGCGCAATCTGATAATTTGGTCTACACTCAAAACGTTACCGTCGCGCTCAATATCGTTGCGCGTTCGCTTGTGCTGGAACCCGGCGATGAAGTCTTAACCAGCGATCACGAATATGGCGCGCTCGACCGGACTTGGAGATTCTTATCCAAGGAACGCGGCTTTAAATATATTCGACAGAAAATATCCTTGCCGCTCTCAACGACTCAACAATTTGCTGACGACCTTTGGCAGGGAGTAACCGCTCATACGCGCGTGATCTTTATCAGCCATATTACGTCACCGACAGCAATCCTGTTTCCGGTTGCGGAGGTGATTCGCCGCGCGCGCGATCAAGGCATTCTCACCATCATTGACGGCGCGCACGCACCGGGGCAAATCCATCTCGATCTGAATTTGCTCGGCGCGGATTTTTACGGCGGCAACTTGCATAAGTGGTTGTGTGCGCCGAAAGGCGCGGGATTTTTATATGCGGCACCGGAGGTTCGGCATCTGCTCAAGCCGTTGATTGTTTCGTGGGGCTATGAAAGCGAGACACCGAGCGGCTCAACGCTGGTTGATTATCATGAATGGATGGGAACGCGCGATCTGGCCGCGTTTTTGTCGGCGCCGGCCGCGATTGAATTCCAGGAGAAACATGATTGGGATCGCATTCGCGCTGATTGTCATGGTTTGGCGCGTGAGGCGTTGAATCAAATCGAAACGCTGACCGGCATTTCATCGTATTATCCCGATGACAGTTGGTATGTTCAAATGTTTGCCGCGCAATTACCCGATTCCATTGATGTTTTGAAATTCAAAACTCGCTTGTATGATAAATATCGAATCGAAACGCCCGTTCACGAATGGAATGAAAAGAAATTGATACGGATTTCGATTCAAGGATATAACACAGAGGAAGATATTAAGGCTTTGATTAATGCTTTGAAACGTTTGCTTTAAGAGCGCGTATAATTTATGGGTAAGGTTTCTTTGTTGCACACGATCAGGATGGTGGCATGGATATTTCTTTGGCATTAGGTGCGGGCGGCGCAAAAGGTGTAGCGCACATCGGAGTTTTGCGCCAGCTTGAAAAGCACGGGTTTCGCGTCCGCGCCATCGCGGGTACCAGTTTCGGCGGCGTGGTAGGCTCGATCTATGCCGCTGGATATCCGATGGATGAACTGGAAGAAATCTTTGCGAGCGTGGACCAGCGTCACTTATATGGACTCCGTCCGCAGGATACTGCCTCCTTATATGGCTTGGCGGGGATCGAGCAATGGCTGATCGAAACTCTTGGTGATCGCACCTTTGCCGATCTCAAAATTCCGTTTGCGGCTGTGGCTGTTGATTTGAACAGCTCTCGTGAAGTGATTTTATGTGAAGGCTGTGTGCGCGATGCCATTCTTTCGACGATTGCACTTCCTGCGATCTTTTCGCCTTTTCGCGCAGACGGAATGGAATTGGTGGACGGCGGAATCTTCGATCCTGTGCCGGTTTCAATCGCCCGCTCTCTCGCGCCTCATGTGCCGGTTGTGGCTGTGGTTTTGGCCAACCCCGTTGGCGAACCGACGCGCTTGCCTTATTTCAAACTGCCTCTCCCTGAACCCATCGTCCAACAACTGACTCGTTTGCGCATCACACAGGCATTGAGCGTGGGCATGCGCTCATTGGATGTTTCTGACCGTCTCCTGACAGACTTGCGTTTGAAGATTGAGAAACCTGATGTAATCATTCGCCCGGATGTTGCGGACGTTGGTTTGCTGGATGTGGTGGATATTCGTGAAGTAACCAAGCGCGGCGAGGTTGCATGCGAGGCGGCTTTGCTTGAACTCAAGCGCGTCACCGCGTGGCCGAATCGTTTACGGCGCCGATTGCGCGGTGATTCAATATGAAACGCGATTTGCGTGCTTATGCAAAACGAACAAACATCCAGTTTGCGGTCGGTGCGTTCGTTCTGCTTTTTGTTTTTGGGCTCGGCTTGATCTGGCTTTTCTATGGCAAAGGCGCGGCTTTGATAGGCTTCTTGTGTTTGCTGGGCGCGCTTGTGCCGATTGCCCTCATTCTGCTCGTCTTCTTTGGCATGGATTGGATCGTAAAGCATGCAAATTCCAAGTGATACCGGATTGATTACATTTAATCAATGGACATTACGCGTGCGAGTTGCATCGGAGCAGCCTCCGCGCTTACTGCTTCTGTTGCATGGCTGGACCGGTGATGAGAATTCAATGTGGATTTTCGTACGAAACTTTTCTTCGGACTATTGGATCATCGCTCCGCGCGCGCCTCATGTGACCGAACCGAGCGGCTATTCATGGCGAGCATCGCGAGTGCATCAATCCGAACGCCGCAGTTGGCCCAGCCTTGAAGATTTTCGTTCCTCCGCTGAATCATTGATCGCTCTTGTCGATGATTATGCCGCGCAAAATCAAATTGATGCGCGTCAATTCGATGTGATCGGATTCAGCCAGGGCGCGGCATTGACGAATGTCGTCGCTTTGCTTTATCCAGAACGCGTTCAACGTGCCGGCGTGCTGGCAGGTTTTCTTCCAGCGGAATCAGAGTCTTTGATAGAGAAACGTCCATTAAACGGCAAGCCGTTTTTCGTCGCGCATGGAACGCTGGATGAAATGGTCAACATTGAGTATGCGCGTCAATCGGTCGAGATGCTGGAACGCGCTGGCGCATCCGTCACATTTTATGAAGATGAGATCGGTCATAAGCTGGGCACAAATGGCCTGCACGCATTGGAAGAATATTTTTCTTAACACATTCTAAGTCGCACGTTGACGCATCTTCTCTTTACGAGTATCCTTGTTCAATCTTTTCAAAGGTGAATGAATATGAAACCAGATTCTTTATCGCGCCGCGAATTTCTTAAACTAGCTGGCCTCGGCGCAGGCGCGCTTGCGTTGAATCCATTTTTGGGTGCGCGTGATTTCAGCATACCCGCGCTTGCCCAGTTTCCAGCCGGAGATCGTTTAGGCAGAATTGCCGTCTCGCCTGATTTCTATTCCACGCCGCTTCGACCAAGTCCGAATGAAAATGCCACAATCATCCGTCAGGTTGGGCAGGACGAAGTGGTTGTCTGGCAACGCGCGGTAGTGGGCTCGACGGCCGTTGGAGGCATCAGCAGACAATGGGTTGAAACTCCGAATGGCTATATCTATTTGCCGCATGTCCAGCCTGTTCAGAATTTGCCAAACACTCCGATCACTGCCGTTCCGGCGGGCAAGCCGGGCTTTTGGGCCGAGGTGACGAGTCCATATATTGACTTGCAAGATCCAAACCCGCCAATTGCCCCAGCGATAAAATATTTGATGGGCCTAAATCAACCCATACGGTTATATTATGGTCAGGTGGTGTGGCTGGATCAGATTGCAAAGGATTCGACAGGAAAAATTGTATATCGCTTCAATGAATCGCCGGGTCACGGTTACGGATACGGCGATGTGTTTTTTGCCGACGCGGCCGCCTTCCGCCCGCTGACGGCGGATGATGTTTCGCCGATCAATCCCAATGTTGATCCGGCTACCAAGAAGATTACCGTGGATTCAACCCCGGAACATCAGACGCTTTCGTGTTTCGAAGGCAAGAACGAGGTGTATTTTTGCAGGATTTCGAGCGGCGATGACAATGCTCAATATTCGACGCCAGTCGGTGATCAGGCAGTCGCGCGAAAAATTTATTCGATTCATATGGCTGCAAATTTAGGCAAGGCCGCGGGTGGCAGCAACGGTTATGATACGATGGGAGTTCCGTGGCCAACGTTTTTCAATCTTACGGTAGGCGCAGCCATTCACGGGGTCTTCTGGCATAACTATTTCGGCCAGCAAAAATCGCATGGATGCATCAATGTCGCGCCGGAGGATGCCAAGTGGATTTTCNNTTCGTTTCTTTGGATCAAAGCGAAATACAAATGCAGTGGCCGAATGTTGGCACGAAAGTCTCGGTGGCTGATTTGGATACAACGAAGACCGGATAGATTTCTCGATGAATATTTCGGAAGTCACGATGGGCCTGGCGTTTCTTGCCGGACTCGCTTCTTTTCTTTCCCCTTGTGTTTTTTCACTGGTTCCGGCTTACATCGGCTATTTAAGCGGGCGCGCAGCCGGCGGAGAAAACACCGCATCGAATCGCTGGATCACTTTTACGCACGGTCTGGCGTTCGTGCTGGGATTCAGCTTTGTCTTTATTATTCTGGGTGTGGCCGCTTCTGCGGCGGGCGGATTGCTTTTCGACATCCGCAATTGGCTGGCGAAGATCGGCGGGGTGGTCATCATTATTTTTGGTCTGCACATGATCGGAGTCTTTCGCATTCCGTTTTTGGAATATGATGCGCGCGTCCATGAACTGCCGGATCCCAAATTAGGATATCTTTCATCGGCGCTGATGGGCGTGTTTTTTTCAGCGGGATGGTCGCCGTGTGTTGGCCCGGTGTTGGGCACGATCCTGACGTTCGCCATCAATGGCGGCTCGATTGCGCTGGGCGTGAAATTGCTTTCATCCTATTCCGCCGGACTCGCCGTTCCGTTTCTTGCCGCGGCGCTGGGCATTGGCTGGGTGACGATGATTTTGCGAAAATATAACAAGGTCATGCGCTATGTTGAAATTGTCATGGGCGTGATTATGGTGATTGTGGGCGTGATGCTTTTGACGGGCATGTTTGAATTGATCGCACAGCAAGGCCAATTCTTCTATTTCAACTTTGGTATTTGATGAGGCAGAATGCTTAATGTAACTCTTTATACGCGTGACCATTGTGAATTATGTGATCAGGTCAAAAAGGATTTGAAGGATTTGGAAGATAAATTTCCGCATCATCTTGCTGAAGTGAATATCGATTCCGATCCGGCGTTGAAGGAAAAATACGGCGATCAAATTCCGGTGGTGGAGATCGGACCGTACAAACTCAGAGCGCCGATCACGCCTCAGGCCCTGGAGATGACGCTTGGGGCGGCGAATGACCGCCGTGGTCAGTTGGAACAAGTAGGCGGTGAAAAATATCAGGAGCGTGTTCGCAAGGGAGAAACGATTTCACGAAGCGACCGCGTTTATTTTTGGATTGCCCAGCATTATCTGGCTCTCATCAACTGGATAGTTTTTATTTATGTCGGCTTGCCTTTCCTTGCTCCAACTTTGACTGCNNATTATTTATACGATTTACAGTCCGCTCTGTCATCAATTCGCGTTCCGTTCGTTTTTTCTTTTTGGCGAACAGCCTTATTATCCGTTGAAAGAAGCGGGCATGGTCGGAGTCAAAACGCTTGAGCAAGTGACCGGATTTCAGAATCTGGCAGATCCATTTAACATTTCGCGTTTGTATTCCCGCCAGTTCATCGGCAACGCAACGCTTGGATATAAAGTTGCTCTCTGCGAACGCTGCGTCGCGATCTACGCCGCCATCGTTCTCTTTGGCCTGATTTACGGACTGGTGAAACGCAAGCTTCCGTCTCTGCATTGGGCGCTATGGTTTTTAATTGGCATTGTCCCCATTGCCATTGACGGCTTCTATCAATTGCTTAGCCAATTCAATTGGTCGTGGCTTTCGTTCATGCCGTATTACG
>PLNY01000460.1 GCA_003141915.1 Anaerolineae bacterium
TTTGTGCATCACGCCTTCGCGTTCGCGCAGGATGGATTTCTCTTCGTCCAATTCTTTCAACAAATTTTCCGTCTCGCCCAGCTTCGCCTGCACATCTTGTTGTTGCGAAACAAAACGATCCATCGTGTGCCAGCTTTCCGATTTTCGCGACTGCAAACCATTCACCGATTGTTGAATCACGGCGAGACGCGTATTCCAATACGCGACTTGTTCCTGCGCGTCATCGAGATTGAGTTCGTTCAATTGATTCGATAAGACTCGAATCGACTCTTGCGCTTGTAAAACTTTCGCTTCATTCTCCGAAGCCAAAGCGGCGAGCCGTTCCCGATCCGCTTCCGCCGCCGAGACATCTTTCTGCAATTCATCCAATTGAGATTTCTGCCAATCCCATTGACGGCGCGCGGTTTCGACTTCAACCGCGGCTTTATGTTCCGCAGATTGTGCTTCATCAAAATTCACACGCGCTTTTCTTAATTCTTCTTCGCTTGCGATCTGCTGGCTTTGAGCCAACGTCAACTCTTCAGAAAGTTTTGTAATCGAACCATTCAATGCTTCGAGCCGACTCGTCAGATCAGCCAGGGTTTCGGTCAACTCACGTTTTTGGCGCGGCCGGCTCAAGGTCGAGGCCGAGGCGGATTTACCGGCAACGATGAGTCCATCGCCGCGAAAGACTTCGCCGCGCAAAGTCACGATGCGCTCATGAGTTGAAATCTGATTCAACAATCGTCGCGCCGCATTGCGATCACGAACAATGAGCGTACTGCCAAGCAGCAAATGAACTGCGGCACGCAAATCCTCCGGCGCATTGACCAGCGACGATGCAATGCCAAGACAATCTGCATCGTTTGGTTGATTCAAAGAATGGTTTGCATTTCCATCCAGCGGTAGCAAAGCCGCGCGCCCGGCGTCATCCGATTCAAGCAAATGCAGCGCTTCCTCGATTTGATCCGTCTGAAGCAAAACCGCATCGAGGGTATCGCCGAGCGCGGATGCGATTGCAATTTCCAATTCAGCAGGAACATCGAGAGCCGCGCTGAGCGCGCCGCGCGCACTAATGCGTGATTGCCGCGCCGCATCCAACAAATAGCGCGCACCTTCCGCGTAACCCGCCAAGGATTGTTCAGCTTGAATCAAAATGTCGAGTTGAGCCTGTGCGCGTGAATACGAGGCTTGACGCGAAACGCGTTCTTCCAATTTCGCGCGCCGCTCGTTTTCCAATCGTTCGACTTCGCGTCGTTTGTTTTCTACATCCGCAATGATGCGTTGCACAGATTCGCCGGCTTGAACGCGTTGCACTTGGGCGGTTTCATGAATCTGTTCCGCTTTTCTTGTCTCGGTTTCCGCAGATCGAATCGATAAATGTATCGCATCCTGTTTTTGTTTTTGTGATTCCACACGCGCTGCAAGGTCGTCGAGACGCGCTTGCGTTTCCGCGCGTTGCGTATGAATCGATGCAACCATTTCGCGTGCGGCTTGCAGATTCTGTTCTGCCGAAGTCCGGTTCGTTTGACGCGTATGCAAAGATTCCTGTGTGTGCGCCAGTTGATTCGTCGCTTCATCGAATTCAATCTGTAAACCTGCGGCTTCTTGATCGATTTCCGAGAAACGTTCGTGCGCAAGTTTCTCTTCATTGATCGAACGTCCGAGTTCCGATTGAAGCGAAGACTGAGAAGCAACCAGTGCGCGGCGGCGTTCATCGAGAACTGCCAGGTCACGGCTGACGGATTCGCGCTGGCTGTGCAGTTCCGAGGATTGACGATGCCAGACATTCAATTGGGCGCGCAATCCGCTCAAACGCTCCCGGAAAGCGGCGTACTCGGCTTGGGCCTTAACATAAGTTTCACGCGCTTCATTAACATGCGATTCCTGCTGTTTCACCACTTCGCGCGTTTCATTCAATTCAACTTGCGCGTGATGCCAGTGATAACCGTACCAATCGAGAAGCAGGACGCGTAAATCATTTTGCACGCGCGAATATTCAATGGCGCGTTTTGCCTGCCGTTCGAGACTCTTCAAACGCGGCTCCAATTCCGCCATGATATCTTGAACGCGTTCGAGATTGTGTTGTGTGGTCTCAAGACGCTTGAGCGCATCTTCGCGGCGCACGCGATAGAGTCCAACGCCCGCGGCTTCTTCAAACAACCGGCGGCGCTCGTCCGCTTTCAAAGCCAGCGAGGCGTCTACCAGCCCTTGACCGAGAATCGTATAGGTTCGTTCGGATAATCCCGATGCAGCGAGCAATTCATTCATGTCGCGCAACCGCACTTGCTGGCCGTTCAATAAATAATCATTATGACCATCGCGATACGCGCGCCGCGCCATACTGACTTCGGCAAAATCGACCGGCAGCCAGTTTGCGCTGTTATCGAAGATGATTTCTGCGGAAGCCATCCCAGCGCGCGGACGATGCTCCGAGCCGGAGAAAATCATGTCTTCAGTCTTCTTGCCGCGCAACAATAAATACGATTGCTCGCCCAACACCCAACGCAAAGAATCAGCGATGTTCGATTTGCCCGACCCATTCGGCCCGACAATCGCGGTGACACCCGCCGCAAATTCAAAGACGGTGCGCGTGGCAAAGGTTTTATATCCGTGCAATTCAAGGGATTTAAGACGTAATGGCATCTGTTATCGGATACTCGGTTTTATTCTTTGAACCACCAAATAGACAAAATAATTTCCTATTTTGAAATTCCAAGAGATTCAAGCGCGGTCTGGGCCGCGATTTGTTCGGCGACTTGCTTGCTTGGACCTTTGCCGCGTCCATACGCCACACCTTTGATGCGGACTTCGATTTCAAATATCTTGGCATGGTCGGGACCGCTGGAAGAGACGATAATATATTGCGGCGTTCCTAATTTTTCAGCCTGCGCCCATTCCTGCAGACGGCTCTTCGGATCATAAATCTCCGCAAGTTGAATGATCCGCTCTTTAGCGTCATCCAGAAATGGCTCCATGAATTTATCGATGGCGGGAACTCCCTGGTCAAGATATAGCGCGCCAATCACCGCTTCGAACGTCGAGCCGAGCAAGTTATCGCGGTTGCGTCCGCCTGACGTGGACTCGCCGCGTCCCATCCGCATCGCCCGCCCCAAGTCCAGATGACGGGCGAACTCGGCAAGCTGTTCATTGCGCACCAACGCGGAACGTACTTTGGTCAAATCGCCTTCGTGCATTTCCGGGCAATGATGATAGACCCACGCCCCCACCACGAATCCCAAAACGGCATCGCCGAGAAATTCCAGCCGCTNNTTTCCTCTCTGAACTCAGGGAGCGCCAAGCCCTACCCGCTAACGGGAGGGGCCTCGCGGCCCATCAGTTCGATATGATTTATGTATCAGATTGTAACCCGAATCATGAAGGCTGGCTACAACAGAGCAATATTTTAAGATACAATGATAGACATATTCCGGAGGGCATATTGAACAACATGGTCAGCAGCGATATTCGGTTTTTACGCGCCGTCGAAATGGGATTGGGAGCATGGCAATGGGGAGACCGCTTCGTCTGGCAGTATGGACGCGGCTACAGCGATGATGATATTCGGCAGGCATTTCAGATCTCGGTGGCGGAAGGCATCCGTTTCATAGACACCGCGGAAGTGTACGGCTCAGGAAGCTCTGAACGTTGGGCTGGAAAATTTCTCAAGGAAACCGATCAGCCAATTCTGATCGCGACCAAGTTCTTTCCACTTCCTTGGCGATTGACTCGAAATTCGATTCCCGCCGCGCTCAAAGCGAGCCTCGAACGCCTCCAACTCGAGACCGTAGACCTTTACCAAATCCATTTTCCGAGTCCGCTCCTCAGCGTGGAAACCATGATGGAAGGCATGATCGAATGTATTAATCGAGGCTGGACGCGAACGGTCGGTGTATCAAACTTTAACCAATCACAAATGATCCGCGCTTATTCAACGCTTGAGCGGAACAGTGTTTCGCTCGCATCGAACCAGGTTCACTATAGCCTGCTCCAGCGTGACGTGGAGAAGAACGGCTTGCTGGCGCGTTGCAACGAGCTTGGCTCGCGTCTGATCGCGTATAGTCCGCTCGAGATGGGATTACTTACCGGTAAATACTCTCCAAAAAATCCTCCGCCCGGCAATCGCGGCGCACGCTATGCAAATCTATTGAACAAAATCGAACCATTGCTCAAGCTGATGAATGAGATCGGCCAGGAGCACGGCGGCAAATCGAACGCACAAGTGGCCTTGAATTGGATCATATGCAAAGGCGCCCTGCCCATCCCCGGCGCAAAGAACGCATCGCAGGCTTTACAGAATGCCGGCGCGCTCGGCTGGAAATTGACCGAGGAAGAGGTTGCAAAGCTGGACGAAGCCAGCGATAAAATCGTTCAATGAAAATTTTGTCCATTTCAGATTCTTTATGCTATAATATCGTCACTATGAACGGCAACTTCAACTTCGCCAATAACAATAACAACGACGACGACAATTCCCGTATCGTTGGGCGAAGCGTTGCAGGTTGAACCATCACGTAAGTCAAACCAATCGCCCGACGCTCCTGAGCTTGACGAAGGATGCGAAGGGCGATTTATTTTATGTAAATATCACCACAGAGACACAAAGAATAACTTTATGCGCTTAGTGGCTTTGTGGTGATTAATTTTGGAGGAGCATTATGTACAGAACTCATTCTTGTGGGGAACTGCGGCCATCTCACATCGGCCAGAAAGTGACACTAGCTGGTTGGGTGCATCGTCGCCGCGATCATGGCGGGGTGGTCTTTCTTGATTTGCGCGACCGCTATGGACTTGTTCAAATCACCATCAATCCCAATTTATCGAAAGAAGCATTAAATGTTGTCGCGGATATTCGTTTCGAATGGGTGTTGCAAATTATCGGCACGGTTCAAAAGCGGCCGCAAGGCATGGAGAATCCAAACATGGCAAGCGGTGAGATCGAAGTGATTGCCAACGAGATCAATGTGCTCAACCCTGCGAAGACTTTGCCGTTTATGGTCAATAACGGCGATACCAACGAAGCCGACGAAGCCACGCGCCTCAAATATCGCTATCTCGACCTGCGCCGCGAACGGATGAAAGATAACATCATCCTGCGCCATCACGTCGTCAAGTTCATGCGCGACTATCTCGACAAGCAAGGCTTCATCGAAATCGAGACTCCCATCCTGTTCAAAGCCACGCCCGAAGGCGCGCGCGATTACCTTGTGCCGTCGCGCGTCTATCCAGGTCAATTCTATGCCCTGCCCCAATCGCCTCAACAGTTGAAACAATTGCTAATGGTCGCAGGCATGGATCGTTATTTCCAAATTGCGCGCTGTTTCCGCGATGAAGATCAGCGCGGCGACCGCCAGCCCGAGTTTACACAACTCGATATCGAAATGTCGTTCGTGCAACGCGACGATGTGCTGGCAATGGCCGAAGGACTTTTCACCGCGATGATTCCCGTCGTCACGCCGCACAAACGAATTCTTTCGTCGCCGTGGCCGATGCTTTCCTACACGGAAGCCCTTGAGAAATATGGATCGGATAAACCCGACTTGCGCTTCGGAATGCAATTAATGGATGTGAGCGACATCTTCGCAAAGAGCGACTTCCGCGTCTTTCAATCCGCCCTCGAAGCGGGTGGTGCGATCAAGTGCATCGTCGCGCCTGATAGCGCGAACATGTCCCGCAAAGAAGTGGACGAGTTGACCGAGGTTGCGAAATCATTCGGGGCGAAAGGCTTGGCCACTTTAGCGATGACCGCTGAAGGCACGAAAGGAACCGCCGCGAAATTCGTTAAGGTTGAAGAAGTCGAAGCGGTCAAATCCAAAGTCAGCGCGAAGCAAGGCGACTTGATTCTGTTCGCCGCGGATCAACGCGCGGTGGTCAATAAAGTCCTCGGCGGTTTGCGATTGGTATTTCGCGATAAACTTAATCTGGCCGATAAAGATGTGATGGCGTTCGCGTGGGTCGTGGATTTCCCAATGTTCGAATGGAATGAGGAAGAAAAGAAATGGGACGCCGCGCATCACCCGTTCACGATGCCGAAGGTGGAAGATTTGCCGAAGTTCGAGACGAACCCGGGCGAGATTCTTTCGGATGCGTACGATATGGTGTGCAATGGTTACGAGATGGCGTCCGGTTCGATCCGTATCCATCGCCGCGATATACAGTTTAAAATATTCCAGCTGCTTGGTTTGAAGGATGAAGAAATTCAATTGAAGTTTGGTCACATGCTCGAAGCGTTTGAATACGGCGCGCCGCCGCATGGAGGCGTGGCTCCGGGTATTGATCGTCTCGTGATGCTGTTAGCAGACGAACAAAACATTCGCGAGGTCATCGCATTCCCCAAAAATTCAAGCGCGCGTGATGTGATGGCGGATGCGCCTTCCGGCGTGGAACCGAAACAGTTGAAGGAATTGCATATCAAGATTGTGGAATGAAAACGTAGGAGAAATTATGCCAATCATTCGCGTGGATGAAATCTCAAAGTATGATGGACAGGAAGTAACCATCCAAGGCTGGGTTTACAACCGCACCGACAAAGGCAAGTTGGTCTTCTTGCTCGTGCGGGATGGAACTGGCTTCGTTCAATGCGTGGTATTCAAAGGCGATCTCGACGAAAAACTTTTCGACCAGATAGTGCGCTTGCCGCAAGAGTCGGCGGTTGTTATCAGCGGTCCCGTCCGCGCCGATAAACGCGCGCCCGGCATCCCCGGCGGATACGAAATCGGCGTGAAGAAGATCGAGATCGCACAAACCGCCGACGCGGATTATCCAATGGCACTCAAGGATCACGGCGTAGACTTCGCGCTCGACAACCGTGACTTGTGGCTGAGAATGCAAAGTCAATGGGCGATTCTGCGCGTGCGCGCAACGGTCATGGCGGCGACGCGTGAATGGCTCGACACCAACGGCTTCCTTGAAATGAGCACGCCGATTCTGACTCCGGCCGCGGCGGAAGGCACGACGACTCTTTTCGAGACTGAATATTTCGACGAGGGCAAAGCCTATCTCGCGCAGACCGGTCAACTTTATAACGAAGCGAATATCTTCGCGTTTGGAAAAGTCTATTGCTTCGGTCCTACCTTCCGCGCCGAGAAATCCAANNTTCTGCGACCTCGACGGCTTGATGGAAGTCGAAGAGCAAATGATTACGCACATTGTCCAGCGCGTGCTGCGAGATCGAAAGCCGGAATTGATTTCGCTGGGACGCGATCTATCGAAGTTGGAAAATATCAAAGCGCCGTTTCCGCGCATCTCGTATGATGACGCGGCAAAAATGTTAAAAGAATTTCATGATAAAGAAACTGATGCCGAGAAGAAAGAACTGCTCAAGTTTGATTGGGGTATCGACTTCGGCGCGCCACATGAAACCGCCATCACGAATCAATTCGATAAGCCGGTGTTCTGCTATGGTTATCCAACTGCGGTCAAAGCATTTTACATGGAGCCGTGGCCCGGACGACCCGAAGTTTGTAAGTCGGTGGATTTGCTGGCGCCCGAAGGCTACGGAGAAATTTGCGGCGGCTCAGAGCGCATCAGCGATCATGATTTGTTATTGAAACGCCTTCACGAACAGAAACTTCCCGAAGAGGCATTCAAATGGTATCTTGAATTGAGGAAGTATGGTTCGGTTCCGCATTCAGGATTCGGCATGGGCGTGGAACGCGTCACATCATGGATTTGCGGCATCGAACACGTGCGCGAAGCGATTGCATTTCCGCGGACGATCAAGAGGGTATATCCGTAAACAAAATCTCCGAGGGCTTGAAGGCCTCGGAGATTTATTTCTACGGTATGATTAATACTTGTCCAACGGAGATCAAGTTCGGATTAACGATATTATTCGCCGCGACAATGGCCGCGACTGTTGTCCCGAACTTAGCGGCAATCGCTGTCAGCGTATCACCGGCTTTGACGGTGTACGTTGTCGTCGGAGCCGGAGCGGAAACGGTCAATGCCTTGCCGGGTTGAATCAAAACTGCATTGTTGAGATTCACAAGGTCGCTTAAGTTCATATTAAATTTGGCGGCAATGCCCGATAACGTATCGCCGGCCTGCATGACATATTGCGTTGTCGAAGAGGGCTGGCTTATAGTTGTTCCGGCAAAATTCGCCAGGTCAGTCAAAGCGCCATTGAAATAATCCATGTCAATGCGGCTGGAAAAAGCGCTCAACACACCAACGTTGGAATACTGCCAGAAGGTCCAGGGTTGAAAGCCAGTGGGCTGATGAGGGATAACTCCGGGCGAAGGTATATTCGCTGGATCAGAATACAGATTCGTTGTTCCGGGCATGTAAGGATACTCTGCCACCCACAGCGGATAATTAATCAACCACGAGGCGTTTACACCATGGGAATCAGCATACGATTTGTTAGTATAGATCATCGGCTTGCGCCCAAAGGCGGCCTCTACAGCATCCAGCCAAATTTTCACCTGGTTCAGCAGAACGCTTCCGGTTGGACTTATATCTTTTTTGTTGGAATCGAGCACTGGTTCCACATCCAAAATGGGCGGCAATTCGCCCTTATCTGTTCCAACAGTTTGGATAAATGTGTTCGCCTGTTGCGCGGCGTTATTAGTTTCCGAATGGAAAAAATGGTATGCGCCGCGATACATGCTCGCGCCTTTGGCTCCCTGCCAATTTGGAACAAAGCGGGTGTCGGGAGTCGCATTCTCCGAGGCTTTGACAAAGACGAATCA
>PLNY01000282.1 GCA_003141915.1 Anaerolineae bacterium
CAATATACAAACCCGATGCGGCGAGAGCAATCAACCTTAATAAAACAGTCGTTGTTCTCGGCATCCACAATTATCAAGCAGACATTCCTCAGATCATTCAAAGGTTGAACAATACGGGCTTTCAGAAAATTGTTTCATCGGTAGAACTCTATGATTATTTTGGTTCAGTGCTAGGCGTGAGATACTGGCTCACTTCACGTAGTTTTTACTTGCCGCTCAGATCAATTCTAGAAGAAGCATACTCGCTTTGGTCCGACGAAGCTAGCAAAGCGCTGTTTCAATCTATCATAAAATTTCGTTTAACGGGTGACGCCTCAATACTTCCTGCTCCTGATCTCACCCCTTACCGTCCCGTTGATCTTCCTTTATGGCAGACTCCTCTACGCTTTATCGATTGTGGCGCCTACGATGGAGACACGCTGACTGATTTTATAAAAAGCGATATTCCGTTTCAGTCAGTAGCGGCATTCGAACCCGACTTAAAAAACTGTATGCGCCTTACCGATTTTGCAAATTCTCAAAAAGAAAAATTCCCCAACATCTTCATATACCCATGCGGCGTATATTCCTCGACCACACAACTGGCATTTGAGACAGGCAGAGAAATGGCAAGCGCCATATCCAGCAAAGGTACAACCATGATCCAATGCGTTGCGCTTGATGATGTGCTCCCGAACTTTGCCCCCAATTTGATCAAAATGGACATCGAGGGATCGGAGTACGAAGCATTGTTAGGCGCACGTCAGACCATTGCCGAACATACGCCAGGGTTGGCTCTTTCTCTTTACCATCGTCCAGAGCATTTATGGCAATTGCCTCTCCTTGTGGAAAGTATTGCTCCACATAGATATAGATTTTTCATGCGATCCCACGCTCGCAATGACTTCGAATTGGTTCTGTATGCAATGCCGGTAGAGCGGGAATAATGCGAGTATCGGAATATATTGCAAACCGTCTCTCAGATTATGGCGTCCGTCACGTTTTCATGTTGACCGGCGGCGGTTCCATGTTTCTCAATCATGCTATTGGCA
Organism: Anaerolineae bacterium; assembly: GCA_003141915.1. Taxonomy (GTDB): domain Bacteria; phylum Chloroflexota; class Anaerolineae; order Anaerolineales; family Villigracilaceae; genus Fen-1038. The sequence continues at coordinate 1,032 of PLNY01000282.1, forward strand.
CACATCCCAATATCAAAACCATATTCAACCATCACGAGCAAGCCTGTGCTATGGCTGCCGAAGGTTATGCGCGCATTACAAATACACCGGGCGTGATCAACGTCACTACCGGGCCAGGCGGCATCAACTCCCTCAATGGTGTTTTTGGCGCATGGACCGACTCGATTCCCATGCTTATTCTTTCGGGCCAGGTTAAACGCGAAACCTAGCTCCGCGCCTATGATCTGCCTGATTTACGTCAGCTTGGCGACCAGGAAGCGGACATCATTTCGATGGCGCGCAACATCACTAAATACGCGGTCACCGTCACCGATCCAAAAACGATTCGATACCATCTTGAGAAAGCATGGCATCTCGCGCAAATCGGAAGGGCCGGCCCATGCTGGCTGGACATTCCGATTGATGTTCAATCGAGTCAAGTAGATGAATCAACGCTGGAANNCCGTTTCCCAAACGTTGGATCGTTTAAAGAGTGCCCAGCGTCCTGTTATCCTTGCCGGAACCGGAGTTCGACTCGCAGGTGCAGTAGATATTTTCAATGAAGTCGTTCATAAACTTGGCATCCCAGTCACTACTGGGTGGACGCACGATCTGATTGCTTCAGATGATCCCGTTTTCTGTGGCCGTCCCGGGACAATCGGCACACGCCCCGGCAACTTTACAGTTCAAAATTCGGATGTCCTTCTTGTTCTTGGCAGTCGCCTCAACGTCCGCCAGACTGGATATACGTTCAACTCTTTTGCGCGCGCCGCCTATAAAATTTGGGTGGATATTGATCCCGCAGAATTGCACCGCCCCACGATCCAACCGGACATGCCTATCACGGCAGATGCAAAAGAATTCTTGTTGGAAATGAATCGTCAACTTAGCAATGGTGAATGGGATGCCGGCAAACACGCAAACTGGCTTGCCTGGTGCAAAGAACGACAAGCGCGTTATCCTGCCGTGTTGCCAAAGCATCGAACATTCAATGGAAAGATCAATCCATATCATTTTATGGAAATCCTGTTCGATCAACTCAACAAAGACGATGTTGTTGTAACCGGTAATGCCAGTGCTTGTATTGTTCCTTTTCAAGTTGCGAAACTTAAACTCGGTCAGCGGCTCTTTTCCAATTCGGGTTCAGCCTCCATGGGATACGACCTGCCTGCCGCAATTGGTGCGGCGGTTGCACGGGAAGGCAAACGCGTCATTTGTCTCGCAGGCGATGGCAGCTTACAACTCAATATTCAAGAACTGCAAACTCTGGCAGGAAACAAACTTCCCGTCAAACTTTTTGTCTTGAACAACAACGGCTATCTCTCCATTCGCACTTCTCAAAAGGGTTTCTTCGGTTCGACGGTTGGCGAAAGTCCAGCATCGGGAGTGTTCTTTCCAAATTTCGAGGAGCTTGCTAAAGCATACAAGCTCGCCTTCGTCAGGCTAGACATGCAGAATTTCGCATTGCCTTTGCAAAAAGTCTTAGATGCGCCCGGCGCGGTATTTTGCGAAGTCATGCTGGATCCAGAACAAGGCTTCGAGCCGCGTCAAAGTTCGCGCCAGCTACCGGACGGCCGAATCGTTTCGGCCCCTCTTGAAGACATGTTTCCTTTCCTTGAACACGAAGAATTGCTTGACAATTTGATTATTCCCTCGTGGGACGAGTAATTGCCTTTTCATGACTGATAAGTTGAAAACACATAGGCTGGTATAAAATAGAGGCATGGATTATCTGAAACAACGTTTTTTTGATCAGAATGCAAGCGCTTTTGTCCAAAGGAGATGGTGAAACTATGATTAATCGCGATGTTTTCGAAGACCTCTTTGTGCTTGAAATTGCCAACAATCACTGGGGTGATGTAAACCGTGGCTTGCGCATCATCAAGGAATTTGGGACAGTTGCCCGCTATAACGATGTGCGCACCGCTATTAAACTGCAGCTCCGCGATGTGGATACATTCATTCACAAGGATTTTCTTGATCGCAATGATATTCGCTACGTCCAGAAAACACTGGATACGCGTCTGAGCCGCGAAGATACGGCAATGCTTGTCGAAGCGGTGCGCAACGCTAATTGTGTACGTGTGGCTACGCCATTCGATGAAAAATCAGTGGAATTATGCGTGGAGCTAGGTATTGAGATCATCAAAGTTGCCAGTTCAGATGTTACCGATTGGCCCCTGCTTGAAAAAATCGCAAAGACGCGTAAACCGGTGATCATATCAACTGGTGGAACATCTCTTAACGATATAGATAACATAGTTTTGTTCTTCGAGCACCGCAATATCCCGCTCGCAATTAACCATTGCGTTTCCATCTACCCATGCGAGGATGCCGATTTACAACTCAATCAAATTGACTTTCTGAAGCAACGCTACCCCGACCACGTGATTGGCCTTTCGACGCATGAATACCACGATTGGCGCTCGTCGATCATAATCGCTTATGCAAAAGGGGCAAGGACTTTCGAACGTCACGTCGACATCAAAACTGCGGATAAACCGTTCTCACCATACTGTTCCACTCCCGAACAAATTGCTGAATGGTTCCACGCCTTCAACAAAGCCCGCGAGATGTGCGGCGCTCCCAGAACCGAAAAGGCTCCATCCACGAAGAAAGAAACCGATTATCTCATCACCCTTGTGCGGGGCGTTTACGCACGGCAGGATCTGCCTGCCGGCCATGTTTTAACGGCCGACGATTATTATCTAGCCATTCCGCTTCAAAAAGGGCAGCTTTCCTGCCGCGAACTGCTCAACGATCAAGTGCTGGCTGCCGAGTGCAAGCAGGATGCGCCTTTGATGGTGGAGATGGTCGAAAGCTTATATAATCGCGATGAAACTTTAAAGAAATATTTATATGAACGCGGTCTGTAAATCTTCGGAAAGAGGCGCGGCATGAAACGCATTAGCATCGTCACCCCCTGCTTCAATGAAGAAGAAAACGTCAAGGAACTTTATGAACGTATCAGAAAAGTGATGGCGGGTTTTAATTACAAGTATGAGCATATCTTTATCGACAACGCCTCTACGGATCACACCGTTGAACTCCTGCGCGGGCTGGCCGCGCAGGATAAACGCGTCAAGGTGATCATTAACACGCGCAATTTCGGCCATATCCGTTCACCGTACTATGGACTTTTGCAGGCGCAAGGCGACATCGTTATTGTCCTTGCTTCTGATTTGCAGGACCCTCCTGAACGAATTTCAGATTTCATACGAAAATGGGAGGATGGATATAAAGTAGTTATTGGAGTGAAGGCCAGCAGTCAAGAATCGAGCCTCTTTTATTATTTACGATCATTATATTATCGGATGTTAGGCAGCTTGTCAGATGTACATCTTATCGACAACTTCACTGGATTTGGCTTGTACGATAAAAAAGTAATCGAAATATTACGCCAGTTCAATGATCCCTATCCTTATTTCCGCGGCTTAATTGCCGACATTGGTTTCGATATCGCCGAGATCAAGTTCGATCAGCCTCGCCGCAAGCGTGGGATCAGCAAAAACAATTTCTACACACTATATGATACGGCAATGCTCGGCATAGTCAGCTATACCAAAGTTCCTCTGCGGCTAGCGGCTATGTTTGGGTTTTTATCTGCGGCGATCAGCTTTGGCGTGGGATTAATTTACCTCATTTACAAATTGATGGATTGGCAAAATTTTTCGCTTGGTTTGGCTCCCGTTATCATTGGGTTGTTCTTCCTCGGCTCAGTGCAGTTATTCTTCTTGGGCATCATTGGCGAATATATCGGCTCGATCTATACATTGACCGTACGCCGTCCATTGGTCATTGAAAAAGAACGCATCAATTTTTAGCTGTGTCCACAACTCCATCTCTTATTGCAATAGTCCCGTTTGATTTTTCTAGGTCAAACGTGTTACCCGCATACTCATCAACTAAAACTCTGTATTCCGGCGGAATGAAGACATAATGCTGAACAGTTTTACACTACAAGACATCCTTGGCTGTTTAGTGGCCTGCCTGCTTTTCGCTCTTATCTTCGTTGCGCCGGGTTATACCATCGGATGGCTCTTGGATCTATTCGACTTTACGCGCCGCTCATTCCCTGCGCGCTTTGTCATCGCCATCGTTCTTTCTACGGCAGTTAGTCCAATTATTATATTTTTGGTTTACCATTTTTCCTCAGCAGAAATAACGATCTCTCTACTTTTATTGATTGGAATTGCATTTGCAATCGTCTTAATAAGGACAAAACAAGTTTCTATTACAGGAGAATCAAAAGGCCTTTATCGAACCGCCCTTCTTGTTGCCGTTGGATGGACTATCCTTTCCATTCTCTTTATTGTTGACATTCAATGGGGCAACCGCCTCTACTACAATAATATTTCTTATGATTTCACAACCCGTGTAGCGATCATCAATGCCATAACACGGACCGGCGTCCCGCCCATCAATCCCAGTTATTATCCCGGTCATTCCATTCGCTTAACCTATCTTTATTATTTCTGGTACATCCCTTGCAGTATCGTGGCGCAAATCGGCTCATCATTAATTAACGGCTATACAGCCATGATCGCAAGCGTGGCCTGGTGCGGTCTGGCCCTGATGGCTACCATCGCCCTCTATCTCCGTCTAAGAAGCCCTCAAAGCAACACAAAAATCTGGAAGTCCTCCCTGCTTGGAATTAGCTTATTGCTTGTCAGCGGATTCGATTTCATCCCGGCCCTAACCGAGATGATCATGACGCGACTCGCTACTGGCGGCGCGTATCCCGACGGCGATATTGAACACTGGAATGAACAAATCACAGCGTGGATCGGATCCGTTTCGTGGGCGCCGCATCACGTCGCGGCGCTGATTGCGTGTTTGGCCGGTGTGATGCTGATTCATTCCGTACGAAGCCAAAATGCATCCAAACAAATTAAAGCCGGGGTTGTTGCTGGACTTGCGTTTGCATCCGCAGTTGGATTGTCCATTTATGTCACATTGGTTTTTATGCTTTTTTGGGGATTATGGATGATCCTTCTATTTTTCCGAAACGAACGCCGGCTTAGCCTGCTTATGGGATTAGTGGGAATCATTGCTCTAATAACAGCGAGTCCGTTTCTCGTTGAATTGACCGGCGGAAACAATTCGGCTTCATTTGGAATCCCAATCACGCTCTCGGTGCGGGCCTTTGTTCCGGTTCTTTTATTTCTATCGAACTATCCGCCCGCCCTTCTTCATTGGATCTTTTTGCTCGTGCTTCCATTAAATTATTTATTGGAGCTGGGTTTCTTTTTTGTCACAGGCATATTATGGATTAAGCAGCAGAAGGATTCCTGGAAACAAAATCCGTTTTACTTTTCGGAAATCATTTTGCTTGCCGTGACAATATTCATAGGATCGTTTGTTCAATCCACAACCATTGCAAGCAATGACCTGGGCTGGCGCGCCTGGCTACCGGGGCAATTCATTTTATTGATTTGGAGCGTGGATGTTATCAACAAGTTGTTTCCAAACGGCTGTAGAAAATTAGAAAGAAATTCAGCATCGGCGCGAATATTCCGTCAATTAAGAATATTCGCCATTATCGGCTTAATGACCACAGTCACAGATGTTATTCTCTTGCGAACCTGGCCCATGCTTGTAGATGCAGGTGTTACCGGCTTTCCAAGCAGTCTTAGCCCTGATACTCAATTGGGCAAAAGGACCTTCGCAGCAAGATTAGCTTATGACTACATCAACCTTCACACACCGGAAAATATTCTCATTCAGGACAACCCGACCGATCCGTTAAACCGCCCCATCGGGTTATATGCAGACCGCGCCATGGCGATTTCGGGCCATACAGCATTCGGCGTATCAATGCAGGATTTTAATAGCCGGACCGATTCGGTTGCAAAGATATTTGCATTCAGCGCGAACTGGGCTGAAATAAATCAAACGTGCGCCGCAAACAACATCAACATAATTATCGCGACAGACCTTGACCCCCTATGGAAAGACCTGCCCATCTTAGAGCAACAACGAAATCCAATTTATCAGAATCAATATTATGCGGTCTTCCAATGCGAAAATCAATGATGAAGAACAAGCCCGTACTTCCACAAGAACTGAAATATCGGATTAAATAAATTACCGACTTTGGTGTTCCATTCGCCTGAACGAGGAATAGAAAGACTTCCCCAATCGTCAGCGATGAGCGTTTGGGGATGATCGAACTCAGGCACAAAATCAACGTTGGTTGGCGGGGGATGCTGGAAATATTGATCGAACGTAATCGCTGAAAGGAAGGGCAAGTCATAATAGCGCACGGTTCGAACGATTGACCGGTTTATCTCATAGACCGGGGTCAGAGCGCCTACAAGCAGCATAAAAGCTAATGACACTTTTATTAATGCGTTCTTGCCTGTTATTAAAAATCGGCCACATCCGAGCATAAGGATGTAAAGCGCCGGGATCGTCGTACGCATCATAAAGTCCCAGCTTCCACCCAGGCTCACAAACG
>PLNY01000381.1 GCA_003141915.1 Anaerolineae bacterium
TGTATTTTTATCCAGCCGATGATACAGCGGGTTGTACAAAAGAAGCCTGTAGTTTTCGGGACGATTATTCCGCTTATCAAAAATCAGGTGTGACCATCCTCGGCGTGAGTCCTGATTCGGTAAAATCACATGTTAAATTCAAACAGAAATATCAATTACCATTTCCGCTGCTCGCAGATGAAGACCACCAAGTGTGTAATGTGTATGGCGTTTGGGGGCTGAAGAAATTTGTAGGACGTGAATATGAAGGCGTCCTTCGTACCACATTCTTAATCGATTCTCACGGAAAGGTTGCGCGAGTCTTTGAGAACGTGCGCCCGGCAGAACATAGCGCCGAAGTGCTTGAAGCGTTGAAAAACTTATAGCTCTCTGCCCAAGCTAAAAGTCCGGGAATGATGCGTTAGCAAATTTCTAAATTGGAAGAAAATGTCGGAATAACAGTGACAAATTCGGGAAAATTTGGTATATTAAGCTTCTCGCCACATACGGCGGAATTTATTTGTATTAATATTCTTTGAGAAGCCAGCTTTATTCTTGTGATGATGCCCCTTGTTTCACGGCAGATATTTGTCGTTGAACAAGGGGTAAGCGCGTAAAGATGGAATGTGTGAAACCAAAATTCAGGAGAGAGAGCATATGCGACATTATGTGATTGCCGGCGTGCTGGTGATTGTGCTGGCGGTGGCAACATATGCCGGATTGATGGCGATCCATCTAATGCCGGTTGAGGCCAGCGCTCAGTCTATCCCGATCGATCATCTATGGAATATTGAGATTGCCATTATTTCGTTTCTCTTTGCGCTGATCATGGTTCCGCTGATCTACAGCTTGATTGTGTTTCGCAGGAGAAAAGGGGATACATCGGATGGGGAGCATATTGAAGGAAATAACACGCTTGAAATCACCTGGACAGTCATTCCTTTAATTGTTGTTCTCATCCTCGCATATATTGGCACTTATACATTGGGGGATGTATTAGCAGTAGACCCTAATGCTTTGGAAATCAATGTAACTGCCCGCCAATGGGCATGGTCGTTTACTTATCCAGAGGGATTTACAGCCAAGGAATTGCATTTGCTGGTCAATCAGCCAGTCGTCTTGGATATGCAGTCGGTGGATGTGATTCATTCTTTTTGGGTCCCCCAATTCCGCATCAAACAAGACGTTTTGCCGGGTCGCATTACGACGGAGCGCATCACACCGATTCTAATTGGTAACTATACAGTGACGTGCGCACAGTTGTGTGGCACGGGGCATACCTATATGACAGCGCCAGTCATTGTATCCACACAGGCTGATTATGATACATGGATTCAAGCACAAGTCGCGGCGGCGACTGTTGCGGCGCAAACTCCTATAGGACGCGGGCAACAATTAGTCGCGCAAAATGGTTGCGCAAGTTGTCACTCCATTGACGGTAGCAGCACGGGTATTGCCCCGACTTGGAAGGGACTTTATCAGTCTCAAGTTAAACTCTCTGGCGGAACCAATGTTGCGCCCGGAACAGTTGTAATAGCCAACGAGGCGTATTTGATTGAGTCAATTGTCAATCCAAGCGCCAAGATCGTGAACGGTTTCCAGGATAATGTGATGCCGAAAAGTTTTGGGACTACACTAACTCAATCACAGATCAGCGATATTGTCGCTTACATCGAGACATTGAAGTAATTGCGGTGGAGAAGTAAAATGAAAAAATTCTTTACGTCGGCTTTGATGCGCGGTCTGTTCTGGCAATTGATTGGCTGGATCGTTGGTGCATTATTCGTAACGGGCGTCCGCGTTCTAATGGGATTGAATCCGTTTGTCACAGGTCAATATTTTTTTACGGAACCCGCCTGGGTTTTCGGTGGGTTGGTGGGTGCTATTTCATACGTCGCTAGTACGGGCGCCATGACGGATTGGTTCAAATGGGCCAAGGGCGAAGAAGTTCCCGAACATCGCGAAGATCCGCCGGGTTGGGAAAAGTATCTCAACGTTTCACTTGACCATAAAGTAATCGGCGTGCAGTATACGGTTACCGCGTTATTTTTGCTTTGCGTTGGCGGTTTGTTTGCCTTGATCTTCCGCACGGAATTGGCGCATTCTGGTTTACAGTTTCTAACACTTCAAGAATACAACACCTTCATGAGCTTGCATGGCATCGTGATGATCGTTGGTATTTTGTTGGGTGTTGCCGGCTTGATGAACTATCTGGTGCCGATGCTGATTGGGGCCCAGGATATGGCCTTTCCTCGTTTGAATGCATTTTCATATTGGGTGGCTCCGCCCGCCGCTGTTTTATTGCTCTCGACCCTTTTGTTTGGAGGTTTTGATACTGGCTGGACGGGCTATCCGCCTCTTTCAGAGCGCGCACCGCTTGGGATGCAGATGTTCTTTCTTGGCGTGGCCGTTGCAGGTTGGGCTTCCATTCTTGGAGGGCTAAACTTACTCGCTTCTGTCCTGCGAATGCGGGCCAAAGGAATGACTCCATTCAGAATGCCAATTTTCGTTTGGGCCGCGATTGCAACCTCGTTGATTTCAACCACGGCTACGCAGTTGATCGGTCTTTCTTTTCAAATGGTGATGTTCCAGCGTTTGTTTGGAATGGGATTTTTCGATTCGGAAAAGGGTGGAAACCCGATTTTGTTCCAGCATTTGTTCTGGTTCTATTCTCACCCTGCTGTTTACGTCTTTGTTCTGCCGGGACTGGGAATTATTTCGGAGCTTATGCCTGTCTTTGCCCGCAAGCCGCTGTTTGGTTATCGTTTTGTAGCGATGTCATCGCTAGGGATTGCATTAGTGGGTTTCCTGGTTTGGGCGCATCATATGTTCGTGTCCGGCATGAATCCATATTTGCGTATCCCCTTTATGTTCAGCACGCTTCTGGTTGCCGTTCCGACAGGCGTCAAGTTTTTCTCATGGGTTTCAACATTGTGGAAAGGCAAGATCGAAGCCCCAACGCCGATGTTATTCGTAATCGGCGGAGTAGTTGTCTTTCTTTTGGGCGGTCTTTCTGGACCTCCAAATGCCACCGTTGCGACGGACCTTCATCTGCAAAATACATATTGGATCGTCGGGCATTTTCATGACACGATGTTTGGCGGCTACATCTTCCCATTCTTCGCCGCGATTTATTATTGGTTTCCTAAAGTAACCGGTCGAAGGATGAATGAGGCGCTGGGCAAAATTCATTTCTGGCTGATGATGCCATCCTTTCTGACTCTTACGCTTCTAATGATGCGCGTCGGATTGCTTGGGATGCGCCGCCGCGTCGCTGATTATGATCCGGCATTGGGCTTTGATAACTATCATTTGATCATGACCATTGCGGCTTATTTGATTGCCATCTCAATTTTGATCTTCCTCTACAATCTCATTGTTAGTGTCACACATGGCGAAGTGGCAACTGGCAACGTTTGGAATTCGCGTTCACCGGAATGGCAGGTTCCTTCACCGATGCCCGTGCATAACTATGACCAGCCTTTTGAAGTGATAGGCGAACCTTACGACTATGGCTTGCCCGGTTCGGTCTATATTAAGTTCGAAGATAAGAAGAGTAAGGGTCACTAAAAGGAATATCATCGATGGAACATACTAATAAGTCTGATGTCCTGCGTCAAGGCGTAATCGTTTTTATTTTTCTTGCCGTCTTAACTGCGCTTGAGTTTTTCGTCGCGGTTGAAATTGGTTCGACAGTTTTGCTCGCCATGATCGCATTTGTTAAGGTTGGTTTGGTTTTCTACTATTACATGCACATCTATCGTTTGAATGTGCAGGATGAAGACCTTGACCGTCATAGCTACCAATATAAGCTTGGAACCAGCCGCATTGGGTTGTGGCTATTCCTTCTTTCTGATGCGTTTATCTTTGGCGGCCTCTTCGTCAGCCGATTCAATTTGCTTGGCCTGGGGCCTCTGCCATTAAGCTCGGACAGTCAATTTACTGCGTTGACAATAACGTCCGTGCTGTTGCTTTCTTCGTTCTTTATGAATCGCGCCGAAGTATCTATGGAACATGGAGATCGCAAAGGTTTTATCTTTGGAATTTCCCTAACCATTCTACTTGGCCTGGTGTTTTTGGCGGGCGTGATTACGGTTGAATGGCCATCTGCAATTAACGCGGGCGTAACTCCATCCTCGAATGCGGCAGGCGCAGTTTTCTTTATTATGACAGGTATGCATGCTTTCCATGTTTTGACCGGCGTGATCTTCCTCAGCATTGTTTTGAGGAATGGACTGCGCGGGCTGTATTCCCCTGAAAAACACTGGGCAGTTGAATCGGCAACCACTTACTGGCACTTTGTAGATGTGGTGTGGCTTTTCTTTTATCCGGCTTTGTATTTGATCGGTAAACTAATCTGAAATTAAACTAATGTGAATAAAATGAATGGACAGCCAATGATGTTTAATCGTTGTTGAAAGGATATTGATGTTTCGGAATCCGATTGTAAAGCGCTCGCTTGTTTTTGCGGTAGCCGGATTGATCTTCGGCGCTTTACTGTCGGAGATTGCTTTTCTGGTGATGCCTGGGATGGACACGAGGTCGCCGGAGCAAGTCCTCCTTGTAATTCCTCCCGGCACCGCCCAACGCGTTGCGCTGGGGGAACAACCTCCGTCGATTCCAACGAACATGCTTTTTGTCGTCGGCGATACGTTGATAGTCAAGAATGAAGATTCTGTAGTACACCAACTTGGACCATTATGGATTCCGGCGAATACCTCGGCCAGCATGGCGCTTAACACGGCGCAAAAATATGCCTTTCAATGTTCCTTCGTTCCAACGAAGATTTTCGGTTTGGATGTCAACCAACAGATTACGGTGGGCACGCGTATTGAGGCTTTTATAGTAGGTGGGATTCCGGTGGCGATTCTTGCTGTCCTCTACAGTCTACTGATATGGCCGCCCAAAAAAGAAATTCGGTTATCTTAAGAATTATAAAATTGATGTTCAGTCGCCGCTGGTGGCTGGCGAACCTTTTGATTTTAATTGCATCAGTAGTATGTATCCGATTGAGCATTTGGCAAGTGGATCGCCTTCACCAGACCCGCTCTTTCTACGATCACATGCTCGCAGTGCAAGCCATGCCGCCGTTGAATTTACCGGCGCAAGGTGATTTAACAACGATGGAATATCGTCCGGTCACTGCCACCGGAACGTATGATTTTCAGAATCAGATCGCGACGCGCGATCAATACAACGGCGTTCAACCCGGATATCATTTACTTACGCCGCTTCGTCTTTCAGGCGAGGAGGCGGTTCTCGTTGATCGAGGCTGGATTCCCTCTGACGGCAATTCGACTCCGGCTGATTGGCATCAATATGATCAATCGGGGCAGGTAACGGTCAGCGGAATCATCCGCCTCGGGCAAGCGCAACCCACTCCCGGGTCCGATGCCGACCCGACCTTGATGCCGAATCAGACGCGTCTTGATTTTTGGATTTATGTCAACGTGGATCGCATCCGCCAGCAAATTCCATATCCGATTTTGCCGATCTATATTCAGCTCACTCCGATTCCGAATCGTGCCGATCCACCGATTCCAATTTTGGAGTCTCTGGATCTTTCTGACGGTTCCACGAATTTGAATTATGCGATCCAATGGTGTTTGTTTGCAATTCTTTTCGTTGTTGGTTATGGTTATTATTTATGGCGGAAGGACTTGAGAAAGAAATCATGAAATACAGTTTTGCTTCTTCTTTTACACGATTGATTTGGGCAACGATGTTTTTTGTTTTATTGTTGGCCATTGCGGGACGCGTGGTCTTCGTGACCGGCGCCGCGTTGTCGTGTTCCGGCTGGCCTTTTTGCATTCCAACGAATTCATTGGGATGGCTTAAATTCGTTCATGTTACGTTGGCAATCCTTTCTTCCCTTTTGATGATCTGGCTTTTTCTAAAAGCCTGGCGCGAGCAGCGCGATGATCGTTTGTTGCTGCCATTAACAACCGTGACAACCGTGTTGTTCTTTGGACAAGCTTTTGTCGGTGCGATTCAGGTTGCACGAAATTTTCCAATTCATCTGGTGGTCCTGCATGCGCTGACAGCTGTCGCGCTCTTGATTTCTTTGATTGCTTTGGCTGTGATTTCCGGTTCGTCGGCACAAGATGGAAAAAAATTTCCGAACGTGGATTTTCGCCAACGCGCGCATGATTTCCTTATTCTCAGCAAACCATTGATCGTCGCGCTTTTATTGGTCACAACTTTCGGCGGACTTGTGATGGGCGGCAAAGCCTGGCCGCCTTTATCACTCGCGTTCTGGACTCTGGTTGGCGGCGCGTTGGCGGCGGGCGGTTCTTCGGCTTTGAATCAATATATTGACCGCGAGCTGGATAAGAATATGCAGCGAACATCCCAGCGTCCGCTCGCGGCTGGCCGCATGAGCGCGGCGGAAGGTCTTTCGTTTGGTCTCGCTTTATGTCTCGCCAGTTATTATATTCTTGCGGGGTTTGTCAACTTGACGGCGGCGCTGCTTTCGCTCGCGGGAATTTTTTATTACGTTTTGTTTTATAGCATTTGGTTGAAGAAGGCAACAGTTCAAAATATCGTGATCGGCGGTGGGGCGGGTGCGATTCCTCCGATGGTAGGTTGGGCCGCGGCGGCCGGTCATTTAAGTCTTGCGGCATGGATTTTATTTCTGATCATCTTCATGTGGACACCGCCGCATTTCTGGGCGCTGGCAATCGTCCGCGCAAAAGATTATGAACGCGCGGGTGTGCCGATGTTGCCGGTGGTTAAAGGCGAAAGAGAGACGCGTTTACAAATCCTAATCTATACTTTTGTCTTGGTCGGCATGACACTATTGTTGTCTCTCATTCGAGCAACTGGTATCATTTATCTTGTCTCTGCGATTGTGCTTGGACTTTTGCTGATTTACGCCGCGTGGCGCGTCTGGAAAATTCCAGGCAATAAAGTGGCCTGGACCATGTATCGCTGGTCGAGCATGTATCTGGCGTTCTTGTTCCTTGCCCTGATGATTGATGCTGTTGTATAATTTTCCAGCTATAGGAAAATCTAAATTAATCGGAGGGAAGTAGTGCGAAGGAATCAATTAAGCTGGGCGGATCTCTTTTTCGTGTTATCGGTTTTATTCGGCGCATGGGTGCGGTTTTTGCCGACCATTGAAACCGGTTCTCCGATCAACGATGGGGGAATGTTCTACGTCATGATTGCCGATCTACGTACGAACCATTTTTTGCTTCCCGCTTTTACTTCTTACAACCATTTGAATATTCCCTTTGCGTATCCGCCGCTTTCGTTTTATATCGCGGGATTGATTTCTTTGCTCAACGTTTCTACATTCGATATCCTTCGCTGGCTTCCGCCGCTGATTTCGACTCTATCCATTTTTGCTTTTTACTGGATGGCAGGCTCGATGCTGAATTCGCGCTCGAAAGCTTCGCTTGCCACGATGGCTTATGTGCTGATGCCGCGCCTATTTTCGTGGTATGTGATGGGCGGCGGTCTCAGCCGATCTTTCGGCTTGCTCTTCCTTCTTTTAGCCTGCGCCTCCACCTGGGCTTTATTCACTCAACGCGCGCCGAANNCGAAATATATTTTCTGGACTGCATTATTCGGCGCGGGCGCAATCTTGAGTCATCCAGAGACAGGGCTTCATACCGCCACGGCTTGCGCCTTGATCTGGCTTTTCAAAGGACGAAGCTCACGCGGTTTACGTGACGCATCTTTCGTTGCGCTTGGCGTGTTCTTGTTTACATCTCCCTGGTGGGGAACGGTTTTATTTCAGCATGGCTTTGCGCCATTTCAATCGGCGCTCAATACGGGCGGGCATAGCGCACTGTTCTGGCTTCCGTGGGTTACGTTTGATTTTGCGGAAGAACGATTCGCTACGATTCTCACTGTGCTTGGACTGATCGGTTTCGCGGTTCAATGTGCGCGGCGGGATTGGTTCTTGCCGCTTTGGGTGTTGATGCCGTTCGTTGTCGAACCGCGCAGTGCAACCGCAATTGCGGCGATTCCGCTCGCGGCGCTGGCCGGGATCGGACTTTCAGACTTGATCATTCCCGGTATCGCCGCGCCCGATTCAAAGTCGGGGCTTGAGGCGCATGATTGGATGGAATATCTCTCTCATGGACGCACTGCAAAAATCGTCCTCAGCTATGTACTGTTCTTTTCATTGATCGGAGCAGTCATCTATGATTTTAGTCTAACGAATTATGTTGTCTCTCATGATGACCATGCCGCAATAGATTGGATTGTAAATAACACGCCTGCCGATAGCCGTTTTATTGTTATGACCGGTCGCTCCGATCCATTAGAAGATCCGTTGACAGAATGGTTTCCAGCTTATTCGTTGCGCACCAGCCAGAATACAATTCAAGGCCAAGAATGGTTGTTGGGAAAAAACTTCATGACGTTTCTCGGCAGTTTGGACCAACTGCAATCCTGTCTCAACGATACGCCATCTTGTGTTGAGAATTGGGCCGACTCGAATCGTCTCGATTATGATTATCTATATATTGAGAAATCTTCCAAAACGAATCAAACACCGGACTTGCTTCTATTTTTGTTGAGACAAAGCCAAGGCTACAATCTCGTCTTTGAAAATAATAGCGTAGTCATCTTCGTTCGAAAATAATCTTGACTTTATTTTTCCCTGACAAATATTACAGCGAGATTGTCCCGATAAACTTCCTGCCAACCTGAAGATGGAAGCAGTTTGATGATCGGCCAGGTCGGTTCCAACAGAATGGTTTGGACTTTCCATTGATCTAGAAGCGCGAATCCTTGCGGTGTTCCGTCTACCACATTCCACCAATCATTGATCAATTCATTTCCATATAGGTCGGCGCGCCCGTCAATAAAAACGGGGGATTGCGGCAACGCCCACACTAAATATCCGCCCCAATTATAAGAATTGAACAGATGGCCGCTAACTTGATTTTCTTTTAGCCATTCGACAGCGCCTACCGGCACGTTCTTATTTACTTCTGCCGGAATCGATACAAGATACGCACGGCCTAAAGCAGTCAACCCGATAACAACTAAAAGGGCAGTATTAAAAATTATATTTATTTTTTCTGAGAGAAGCGGAGACGCCTCGTTGTCACGGTGAATTGATAAATCTGCTTTTATATTTTCGATGGCGCTGTTGGTCCATTCAGCCAGAGTCGGCGCGGCGACAATTGCAAACAGGGCGATATTGCGCTCAGAGACGAATGTGAGATAGGCGAATCCGATTATCTTAAACAGCGATGTCCAGTTCGTCTTTGGTTTCGCAAGAACAGCGGCAATGATAAGCAGGAACAACATCCAAAGCAGCGGCTGAAATTCCATTTGATGAAAGTCCGGCGAAGCCCATTCCTGGATTTGCATCGAAACGTTTGCAGTGGTAAAAGGCAGACGCCAAATCGAGATTCCGTTGGGGTTCAAGCCGATTGCCAAACACGCGGCAAGAGACCAAAATATCAGATGCAAAAGAAATTTCCAGCTAGCGGGAGCAAAGCGATTTTCTTTGCTTAAATTGTTTAATGCAGTGCCAACGATATATGCAGCAAGTAGTAGAAAACCCCAGATCCAGCCGCCGTGGATATTAGCCCAAAATGCAAAGATCGGAATCAAAATCCAGAGCGACGCTTTGTTGTTTTTTTGAATATGGTTTAGCAGCCAGCCGTCCAGTAAAGCCAGAATGAGGAACGAAAAAATTTGCGGGCGTGGACTCCAGATCGGCGCGGCGGTGACCGTTGCCAGAATGATAACGAATGCATTGACGAATTT
>PLNY01000335.1 GCA_003141915.1 Anaerolineae bacterium
CTCAATTCCCACTGCAGCTCGTAGGCAGGAGCTGGACGCTGCAACGTGCGGGAGACGTCTGCAAGGCTCTGTTCGAGCGACACAAATTTGTGTAGAAGTAATGTTTCAGGGCTTTGCTGGTCTGGAGCGCGCCGAATTTTCGCCGAGCCGGCACAGCTTTTCCACAGCAGATCCGCCTGCTCGCCAGTGACATCAATAGTAAAAATACGGCACAATGTTTGGAAACTGACAGGCTTCGGCGCCCGACGGACGGCACGTTCCACGGTTCCCCGGTCTGCCAAAATCACATTTCGTTCATTGTTGCCCCAATTCTTGAGACCGTAGTAGCCAAAACCCAAGGATTGAACCTCGGGATGAATTTTAAGATAATTCACGATACTATTGGGGGAAACGGAACGCAAGCGGGTGATTTTTTCTAAGATCTGCTCGACAGTCATTACTCGATTAGTTTCTTTCAAAACCCGCGGCAGCAAATCTTTAATGAATTCACGTTCCTGTATGCCCCAGCTGGTAAGTCCAAACAATAGCCGGCCGAGATCCACGAAACGTTTGTCTTCCCGCAAAATAACAGACATTTCATAGTGGTTGCTAATATTAAATTCCGCCATTTTTGGCATAGCCACAGCTTCAGTCGTTGAAATAGGGCGCTTTTCTTTTCGCAACATGTCCGCATAAATATTTCGGAAAGCGGGCCAGTTTTGGTTATGACTCTTGAAGTGCTTTCGAACTCCCAGTAATCGCGGGCCTAGCAAGAAGATGTCTTTTTGAGGCGTGGCATTGTTAAATACGCCACGCGATGGAGATACTATCGCCTTCTCGCCAAATCGGGCTTTTGCCCTTTCCACTATTTCCTCTGGGGTTAACGGTTCAGAGCTATTATCTAAAACTGGGTGTGCAAATTCGTAAAAATGTAAACGGCGAAGTCGCAATTGAGGGCGGTCCGGCTCGGGAAAGTCTATTATAAGCTTTCGCGCAATGCGGATTGCCGCAAGAAATGGAGCTACTTTCAGGCTCTCAAGCTCCGGTTTTTGCCGCAGATAGGTATAGGCTTCTGCAGCAGTCGGGTGGTGGCCAGCTTGTCGGAGCCAATTCTCTAGGGCCGTTTGTATTTCTGGGGATTGAGGATCATCCCCCCCTTCGCGGGTTGAACCAATTGGCCACGCTGGCACAGATGGTTCTAACGTATCTAGCACTCGAACGTAAAACATTGAATCATGCGGATTTGACGTCGGTGTTTTGCTTACCCATTTTGCGAACAAATCAGCGGTCAGCGGACACACGCGCAGCTCGCATTCTCGGGTGAGTGCCAGTAGTGCCCCAGTTAATTTCAGCCCGCCATTTCGGCGAATTTTTTGAATACTTGTTTTCACTATCTGACGAACGCGCTCGCGTGTCATCTTGAACTCTTGCGCGATATCTTCGAGGGTTCTTGGGGCACCTTTATTGCCGCTGATGCGCGCTTCGAGGATTTTTCTGTTGCGCTGCGGAAATCTGGCCAAGTTGGATTCAATTGAATCCGTAATTTGTCTTAACACAGAGGAAATGTCAGAGCTTATCGTCGGCGAGAATTCGCCTGTGCTTGCCCGCCGAATGAGTGATTGTAATTCTTGAATGGTTTTTCGCCCACAGTTTTTTGAACCGGACAAATCATTAATTTCAACGCCATCGACTTCGCCTAATTTTTTCCACCCTCGCTGTTGCAAAACATTTTCCAACCGAGGAGAAATCGGCAGATCAGACAGTAAAAATTCTCGCGCCATGATCGGCACAACAAAAATTGAAAAATTAGCTGGCTCCGAATTGGCCGGACTCGGCGAAATATTCGTCGTCCCTAATTGCAGTTGGCGGATCAATTCTCGAAGTTCGACGATGGTTCTACTCCCGCAATTCTTATATTTTTTTATTTCCTCGTAATTCAAACCATTTAAATCACCAAAAATCCGAATATTCTTTGCATCCAAAATATGTCTCAAACGAACAGACAGTTCGACAGTTCCCAATGATCGGCCCCTGTCAGTCATTGGGATGAAAATAACATCATGGATGGCAAACTCTGGTTCTAATGGGGTTTCCGTTCCCTGGAGCAACGTCTTGGGTTGGTCTGATGGGTTTTTTTGTGTTGGTAATTTTGGAGATCCTGCAGCTTTAAGTGAACCGGCCAACCGAGGCGTTACGTAGTTGGTTCTAGCCAATTGTATTAGTTCTTCAATCTCTGGAATTATTTGAGAAGTTTTTTTAAAAACTTTTCGCAGGTCATTTTCGGTAATTGCACCCAAATCAGCCATTTTCCGAAGATTCAATCTTTTGCAGACATACCGAAGATCGGGCGAGATTTGCATCCGCGAAATCTCGCATTGGCTGATCACGTTTGGAATGAAAAATGTTTTATTCAATTTGCCAATCCCGTTTTCGGCGGCAGGAAAGCGGAGCCGCGTTTCATCCGTGCCAGCGTCTGGTCAATGACCAGCTTGACAAATTTATCCGGGTCCGTCCAGCGTTGCGCGGCTTGGGCGAGCAGGTCGTCGAGAGTTTCAAGTTGGCGCGGCTGTTGCACGGGTGAGAGGGTGGAAGAAAACGCGGAAAGCGGAAAGTGGAAATGATGGCAGCACCGGCAATGCTGCTGCGCCAGATTTTGGCGCTTTGGTGTGGCAGGAGTTGACCAAGTGTTCGGCCCTTGACCGGCAATGCGAGCGTGCGGCTCCAGTGATGAAATGTTTCGCGAAGCTCGTTGACGGCGAGTTCCTCCACTGTAAACAACAATACGGCGTCTGCACCCGCAGGCACTCCGCCCCGGCGCACAATCCAGCGCTGGCGTGCGCCTTCCTTGAAACGCAGCCGGGCAAACGTGGCGAAGGTTTGGAGAAAAACCGGATGTGCAAGGTGGAGGAGAAGCGTGTCGCGCTTGGGTCGAAAAACTTGGCGGCCATTCGCGAGGGTGTCGATGAAATAGGCGGGGTCGAAAGTTAGAGCGGGCAAACCCCCGGTGCGCGCCTGCCGCACTGAATCGTCCACAATCGCTTGCCACGCCGGGGGAACCTCGGTGGAGAATCGGACGCGCGTGGTAGAACCTTCGTCGCGAAAAACAGGAAAACGGAAATCAAACGCCATGGCGGTTTCTAAGGTTTGCCGGAGCGTGGTGGGGCTGAGATCGAGTTCGGCGGCGAGCGCGGCGAGTTGGGCGCGGCTTGCCAAGGCATCGTCGTTTTGCGGCTGTATCTGTGTGTCGCGGGGAATCTCAACGCGCTTCTGGGCCTGTGGCAC
>PLNY01000137.1 GCA_003141915.1 Anaerolineae bacterium
AGGATGCTGTTACGCGCCGCGGCCGCGCCGAGCAGCGGAAGCAAATCGTTTTTGTCGAGGATGATGGTGGTCAAACCGGTGGGTTGAATGGCATCCAGCAGAAGCAGCAAGCTTTGCCCCTCGGTGGGCGCATCGCTCAACGCGCCGCCGCGCGCCAGAATCGGCTCAAAGCTTGGAAGCAATCCGGGACGCGGGGCGCGCAGTGAGCGCGGAAAGTTGCGTCTGGCAGTTTGCACAGCGAGATAAAGCGCCTGGCGAGTCACCGCCTGCGCAATCGCCTGTTCTTCTTTGCCAGCCGAAATGGAGGACGGATACAAGGCTTTTTGGTAAATGTAATCGCGCAGAACACCGCTGGAGATATCCAACGAACACCAGCGCAAAATATCTTCCAGCGTTGCATATTGCAACAAGGCGGGCAAATTCTCGCCGAGACCGAATTGCGGGTACACGCCCAGCGTGGATCGTTGACCAAAGCCTGCCGCAACCACGGCGGCCGACGCGCCGATATCCACGCTCAACAGCCCTTTGCCTCCGGCATAGATCTGGCTGAGGAAACGCACCATTCGGTCCTGTGCATAGGCTGTAGGCAAAACGCTTCCATCCGCCCAATTGGCGATCACATCCAAACCCTTTAATTGGCGCTGACGAACCCCGAGAAAAATATTGGCTAATTCACGAGCGGCCGGTTCGAGGTCCTCGGTTTCAAGCGAAGGACGCACGTTCGGACTAAAGCATAGAGATGAAGTCACATTGCTTAGCAATCCTTTAACTTCATCATCCAGTTTTTGATTGCCCGCAAACAACACCGCCGGTCGTTTCTCCTGCGGCAAAAGATAACTTGCCAACCCAACCGGCTCCAGCATCTTATGAACGGAACGGGATGCGCCGCCGTCCATTCCGCCCGTAATGATCACAATATCCGGCTGCAAACGGAGAAGCGTATCAATCTGCTGATCGGCTTTGCGATGATTATTCAATCCAACCGAATCAACAACGCGCGAATAAGTCATCTCGGCCAGACGAAGAGCGCTCTCCAGCGAGACGTCATCAAGCAGACCGACGACCGCGATTTTCAACGCCGGGCCGGCAGATAAGGTGGATACGAACGCATCCACACCGGATCCATCGAGCTGGGTCGGCGTAATGAGGCGGCGATCCGCATTGAGCAGAGTCCGCCCCGTTACCGTTTGCAGATCGTTGATCGCGTTGCAAACGCCTGCGCTCACATCCTGGAACGGCGCTTCGACCGTGGAAGGAGCGGATGCCGAGGCAAGCAAACGGTACTCGCCCTCGACCACGTCAAAGAGAACGGCGCGCGTGTTCGCCGCGCCGATGTTGACGGCCAGCAGAGAGTCACCTTGAACCAGAGAAGCAGGCATAAATCAATGCAATCCGAATAGAGTTCCGACGAAATGGAAACGATCAATCAGCGCCGTCAGCGCGGCGGAATAAACGCCGGCAAACAAAACACCCAACGTGATGGCAAGAAAAATACTTCCAATAAAGGCAATCAGCTCGATCAAGCCGAAGCGGCGCACTGCGCCATCCCTGGTTGTGTGCGCGCCGAAATGGAAGTAAACGAGTGTGGTGATCACGCCGGCCAGAATCCATGCGCCGTTGAATATCATTCCAAAAAATTGCGCAGATAAAACTGCTGAACGGGTGTTGAACAGTTCGATGGTCGCGCCAATTTGCGGCAAGAGCGTTCCCGTGACTGCGCCGCCAACTGCAATAGCCGCGCTCACGCCGACCAACAACGCTATGGTCGGCATTCCCAATTGCGTCAAACGCGGCGAAACTTTTGTCAGCAAGAGTGCGCCCAGGATCAATGGGACGATCAACAAAGCTTTTCCAGCGAGAAGCGGAACAAATAGATCCGGCAATATCACCTGTCGAAAAGCCACCGCGCCAACGTAACCGGCGGACACACCCACGAAAATATAAACTGCAATGCGGAACAACGGGTTATCGCCGATCAAATAACTGAAGATGAAAAGCGTAAAGAGAAAAGCAATAAAACCTGCAATCAGGTCAGGGGACAAATTGGCTTTCCTCCTTTTCAGCGCGGCGGGCCTGCAAGCCCCGCGCAAGACTCCACAAGCCGCCCAACAAAATCATGCCAGCCGCCAGTAACAACCCGACGCTATACGCATCCCAATACTGACGCGCCAGACCGTTCTGTTCATATACCTGTTCCACTTTGGATGCGTCATTCAATCCATTGATCAGTCCATTCACTTGACCGGAAGCAAAGTAAGGCATCAGCATCGGGCCAGCCTGTGAACTGGATATAACGATCATGGAAGCATTGCCGCGCAATGGGCCGGCCTGTTCGATCCAGACGCGGCCCGCTTCCGCGCTATCGGTCAATATAATGATTGCCGCAAAATCCGAAATACGTGTTACGCCCTTCAACGGTGCGCTCTGCCAGGCTTGCGAACCATCCGCTCCAAGAGGCACCGCAGCAGCTGGATTCTGCGCAAAATCATACACACCGGCGAGGCCGCCGGGAAGATAACCAAGGTCAATGTATTGACTGCCGCGTTGATAACCGCGTGACGCTAGAGGTCCGGCCATGAAATTTTCAGCCAGGGCTGAACCCGTTGGTGACGAGGACAGAATTGTCAGGCGAGGATGCTGTAACAAAAGCATAAGGTTCAGATACGGCTGGGCCACCGTTTGCATCTCGCCGGATAAAGAAGGTTCATAATCAAATACAACCAAAACGGGGGCGCTCGCTGGGATTTTTCCTATTGCGGAGATTGCCATCTCGGTTTGACCGTTGGATGGATCGTTGGATTTGTCTGGCACAGCAAAAATCTGAGAGCCTGTGAAGAAAATGCCTCCCACAAATAGGAATACTAATACCGTGACTATCCATCGCAAAACTCTCTGCGACATAATCACGGAAGCGGCTTTCATTGGAATAGGCGCGGCCTCTGCGGCAAGGATTTGTTCCAGCAATGCGGCCTGAGTCTGTTGCTCATTCGTGGCATTCAGTTTAATGGAGTAGGCTTTGGGTTTACTCGTTGGCCGGAAGCCGGGCCCGGCTGGTAAGACATTCTGCAAGCCAGCCAAAGGTCCTGCGGCTTCCGCAGAAGAATCCCCGCTTGAAGGTGGAGAAGGCGGAATCGCAGATTCAACGGGACGCATGGCTTGAACCCAGGATGGCAATTCAGCCGGAGCAATGGCTTCTCCTTTCTGCTCGGCCGATGGTGGATTCGTTTCACTGGAAGTTTGATCGGCACTTTTCGGCGCGGGGCCAGCCAGCCAATCAGGCGCTTGCATGGACGCAAAGAGTGAATCCATGTTAGCGGCCGTCGTAGAATCATCCGAGAAAGCCAAAGCTGGAGCAGGCGGTTGAGGCGTTTCCTGCGCTGTGAACGCAGGCGCTTTTGAATCGGCGGGGGGCGTGGAAAATTGAGGCTGTGCAGGTTGAAGTGAAGACAACCAATCAGGCGTTTCCGGTGCAACAGGTGTTTTATCAACATCCGGCGAGGATAATGACGGAGATGGTGCGCTGGCCGATGGAACATCCGCCGCACTTTGTGGAGCGGCGGCCTTAAGCCAATCAGGCATAGTATTAGAGGAAGAACCCAGTGAAGCGGATGGTTCTGCTGTGACTGGCGTTTGACCAAAGGCTTTTAACCAGTCTGGGATTTCTCCCGGCGCGGCAGGCTCGCTTTGATTCGGCGTATCAGTTCCGACAGTTCCCAGCCAGTCTGATTGCAGTGGGATTGCGGCTTGTTCTTCCTGCGCTGGAGGCAAAGTCGAATCAAAGGCAGGTTGTTGGGATTGAAGATTGTTCAGCCAATCAGGCACATCGCTTGCAGGCGGAGGTGTGGTTGTGGGATGAGATTGCGAATTAAAATCATCCCTGGGCTGGTCAGGTGATTGAGGCTCTAAAGCCGGCGTCGAGGCAAATGGCTGTGGCTCAAGATTCCTGAGCCAATCCATATCTTCAGGTTTTGAAGTTGAAAAAGCCGGAGGGAAAGATTCGGCAGGTTGACTCGAAGCCGGTGATTGGTCCAAGGATGAAGCGGATGGCTGATCGGCGCGTGAAAGCCAATCGGCCAGTTCATCCTTTTCAGGAGCGGGCTCTTGAGGCATCATCCAGGAAGGCGTGGTATTTTGGAGCGGAGTTTCAGAAGGCGACTGCGTAGCGCCGATACTGGGGGCCGGCTCTTCGACCTCCTCGTGACCGCCGAGTTCCACCCATTTCACTTGCGTATCTTCGGCTCCAGGCGCGTTCTTTTTCTTTTTAGCGGGCGCGTTGCCGGTCAGGCTTACCAGCCAATCGGGAACTTCTTCCTCTTCGTCATCACTTTGCGAAGCCAGACCGGCAAGCAGGTCGGGCGTGGAAGGCACAATGGGCGCAGAGTCTTTGGCAGTTAGGGAGGAATCAGCCGCGTCTTCCGTGGCAGATTGACGCGCCTTTTCGCGCGCTTCCCTCAGCCATTGCGGAAGAATCGGTTCCAATTCAGCGGTAACTTTTTTGGTGGGAATCTGTCCGGGCTGAAGAGGCGCGTCCTCTCCTTTAAGCGGGCCGGTCAACGGCTCAAGGCGCGACATGCAATTCTGGCAAAACTCTGCATTCGCCGGATTTACTTCACCGCAAACGGGACATCTGATGGAATCCATCAATTGCCTCCGTAGGGACGATCCGCGCCAAACAGAACGCGCAAACCGGTCGTCAATGTGCCGAGCGCAACGCCGATCAGAATGCCGCGCGCTCCCCCGAGCGCAAGCACTTGTTGAATCCACGGACGAACGAGATCGTTCAAGGGACTGATTTCGCCAAATGGAAGAGTCGCAGATGCAACCAGCATGAGCACGGCGCTCAGAAGAAAGACGATGCTCATCAAATCAGTTCGGCGGCGCAGGAGTCGAATGCTGGCATAAAGCAACGTCACAGAAAGAAGAGCCATCAACGTTGTTTCGACAGGCACGATGACTATACTCACCAACAATCGCATATTGGGATTATCCGGCCCAAGCGCAATACCAAAAATAAAACTTGCAAATAAACTGATCAGCAAAATGGCGCTATAGATACTGCCCTTTTCGCGGCGGCGGACTTTATCGCCGTGCACAGAAATCAGATTGAACACGCCGACAAGAGCCGCAACGCCGGCCAGAATGATCGCCCAATTAAGCAGAACACTCTGCACACCCGCGAGGGCAGGCACAAAGTAACCGATGAGAACCATCAAACCTGCGGCAATTGCAATTGCGACGGCGATGTAACGCATCAGATCAGTCCCATTAATTTCAAAACCGCGCCGGCCAAAAGCGCCAGGATAATCAACCAGCGCAAAACATCCTGAACGGTTAGACTCGCAACATGCGATGCGCCGGCGTCAAGATACGCGCCGGCTGCAAATAATTCTTCGCCTAATAGCGGCTCTTGCGCGGACGCAAAGAGCGCGGCCTGCGAAGAAATATCCGAACTCGCCCCAAGCAGGAAAGTATTCTCGCGTTCCGCAACATCGGCCAGCAACGCGGCTTCGACTCCGAAGTCGCCGACCAGCATACTTGCAGAAACGTTTTCATCGCGAATAATGGGCATCGCGCCCGCCGCGGCGGAAAATGGAGTCATTCCGCTCAAACGCCCCGAACTGGGCTGATAGAGATCGCCTGCGCCCATCGCTTGATATCCCGCTTGAAGCGTATCCTGCGCAAGCAAAGCCAACGAGGCTTCGCCTGCAACCGCGACCGGAGGACGATCACTCAGCGATGTGCGTTCCGCGATACGACGCAACAATCCCAGGCCTGCCAGCGGCGCACCGCCGCGCGGCGTAAGCAAGCTGGCGCGTCCCAGCGATACGAAGAGACGTGTGCCATCTTCCACGCTAAGGTCCATCGCGCGAGATAATTTTGTAAACGCGGGAATGATACGCCACTTCGGCGGAGACTTTCGTTTGATCAATGAAAGCGCCAAAAGAAGAATGGCTGAAAAGCCGACGAGTCCGAGTCCGATCAGGTTCATGAGTCCGCTCCTTCATCCAGGAAGGAAACAAAGGCGCGCAGTTCATCATCGGATTCAAGAGTGCGCGCCAACGCGTCCGCACTTTCACCGAGGAATGGCCGCCCAAAATATAACGCCTGAGCCGACAGCACAGCCAGCGGCCTGCCTGCATCCAGCGCCCAGGCCGCAAATCCGTCAAGTTGATAACGCCGCAGGGTTTCCGCCCAGCGAAGCCAATGGCTGCGCGACGACATTTGTCCGAAAGAGGACTGCATGGAATGCAGTATAGCATATTTCTTTAAGGTGAGGTTACCTGGAAGGTACAATTTGAAGTTGCAAGTGAATTACAAATAACCACCATGAACGAAGATGCATTTTAAAAAATAGACATTATCGGAAATAATCCGCAAAGTGCGGCGGACTTTCCACAGATTTCGCAGATTAGAATTTTTCAAGAGAAAAATCTGCGAAAATCCGTGTAATCTGTGGATAAACAAAACACCAAATCTTATGACCGATAAAGTCTAATATTCTTTATGCCGGGGAGCGACTAAACCAGAAAGTCGGATGAGATAAAACTGGATACGATGTCCAAGATGTTCATCTAAACGGAATATGGTTGTGCAAGAGCGCTTGGAAAGAAGTAAAATTAAGTTAAGCGGCTATGACAATTCGTCCACTCGATCTAAGAGATTTGCACCATCTATATCGGTTGCGCGGCAACGCGGTTGGTTTGGACTCCACAAGGACGCTTACGCGCGGTAATCCTTTGGGCGCGGTCGGCTTGATGGCATATATCAATCCTGCGCGGCATATTTACGCGTCCATCGCTGACGGGGATGGCGTGAGCCTGCTTGGAGGCATTATCCACACCCGCGGCGAATCGTTTGCAAGACTACTTTATCTGGCCCCTTCTTCTCGACTCGACCATCCGGATTTGCCTGCTTTGATAGATCATCTCTCTGCCGAAGCGGGAAGTTGGGGAGCCTTTCACATTCTCGCAGAAGTGAATGAATCAAGCAATGCATTTGACGGATTGCGTAAGGCAGGTTTTTCGGTGTACGCGTGGCAGAGGATGTGGAATATCAGCCAGGTGGCAGAGGCAACTTCAAGGCTTGTGCCGAGCGAAGTCGAAGCGTCCGACTGGATGCGGGTCGATTCGATTCATTGGGCCGCGATCCAAAGTCTTTACCAACAAATTGTTCCTCCTTTGCTTCATCCTGTGGAGCCAATCTCTCCCCGCACAGTTGGCTGGATGGTCGGCTCGAGTGTAAAGTGTTATGTGAATGTGACACAGGGCGTTTATGGAATTGTTCTAGCACCTCTTATTCACCCTGAAGTTGTGGATGTGAGCGCGAAAATAGCATCGCTGGTCAATCAGCTTCCCAACCGGCGCAACCGGCCGGTATATTTATGCGTCCGTTCCTATCAAGCTTGGCTGGAACCGGCGCTTGAAGACCTGGGCGCACGCGCGGGAGAACGGCAGGCAGTGATGGTCAAGCACCTGACGCGGCTGGTGAGGGATGAACAGACTCTTTTGGCAACACAACCACCGGGAGTAAGTGTTCAGCCTTCGCGCGTAAGCAGGATGCATAAATAACGTGAATTTTTGCTCTGTGGCATAGATGTTGCGAAACGGGGTGAAGGGCGCTCAATGTGATAAATCCTGCGGTGCGAAACAGGGCTGATAGTCAGAACCGAGGATGAGGCGATATTGAATCGAATTATTTGAATTCGGCATGGATAAAATGCTTGCCGATGTCAGCCCAAGGTTGGCGAGAATTGCATTGCGTGCGTTGGAGTCCTGTGATTTGGTCATGTCAATCAAAACAGAATTGGAATAATTTATTCGGTCGGCGTTGGCGATGGAAGTTTCGTAACCTGCGTAGTTGAGTCGATTCGAGGCGAGGGCGGCCCAGTTGTTGTTCGGTGTGCCATTTTCCACTTGAACGCTGATCGAGTCGCGTTGAGCGGAAGTGGTTGAAAGCGTTGTGGCTTGAACAAGGAATTGTTGAAGCGATGGTTGATTCGGCAGAAGCACCTCTGCGCCGCCGGGCGTTGTCCAATCGCTGACGTACGGCGGGCGAATATAATAGCCGCGGATGTTTGCGTTGGTCAACTTGGGGGCATAGAGAGCCAGTTTCAAAATGTCAGCCAGCCCGAGGTCGGTGGTGATCGTGGAGGAGAAATCTTTATAAAGCTGTGGGATGCGGGTCAAGGTATTTGTCTTGAGCGCTTGTGCGAACATCGCACGCAGAACTTCCTGCTGACGGCGGCCGCGGTCAAAGTCACTGGATGCTTCGCGCGAACGCGCATACCACAAAGCGAGATCGCCGTTCATGTGAATCATTCCGGGCTGAACCATGTATTCCGCCCAGTTGTTTGGGTCGTTCTGATCGTCGCTCGGATCAAGAAGCCGCCAATCGGTGTAAGGGCAGGCGACAGGCACATCAATGCCGCCGAGCGTATCCACGATCTTGCTGAAGCCGCTAAAATCAACCATTGCCATATGGTCAATGCGGAGGCCGAGGTTGTAGGCGATGGCATCTCGAAGCAGGGCGTACCCACCGCCCGGATAATTTCCGATGCCGTATTCATACGCGGTATTGATGCGTTCCATTCCAATCGTTGGAATATAAACCCACAGATCACGCGGGATGGAGATCATCGAAACCTGTCCACTGCCGGGCCATAAGATGACGGCGACCAATGTATCGGTTCGGAAGGAAGTGGGCGTGCCTTGATCGTGGCCGATCAATAGAAAGTTGATGGTGTTGTTGTCGGTCAAAAGCGGGATGGGTGTTGGACCGTCGCCTGAGGTATCTGGAGCAGGCGGGGCGGCGAACGTTGGAAATAAAGAATTCAAGTCAATTGTTGCGGCGGGCTGTAACGGCGGGATGGGAGTGGGCGATGGCGTCGCAGTTGAAAAGAACGGATCGAGCGTTGGAACTGCGATGGAATAAAGCGAAGCCGGTGTGGCTTGCGCTACGTTTGGAGGTTGAAATGGGGTTGGAGTAGGAGAAGCATTCGGCGCGGCGGTAATCAAAACAAAGGGCGGAGACGCAGGTGTCTCCGGTGGAACGGCGCCGCAGGCTGTTAGTACGACGGCAATGATCAGCGCGAGGCGCAGCAATGATGTCTTCGACATAAATTGATTTTATCTTTTGCTTAACTTTGCATGTTGGATGCAATCAAGGCGCGGCTGTTGAAAGTGGTAGATTTAGCTTTAATGTCGCCATCGAAATATTCGTTGCAGGAAAAACCAGAAGTTCGGATTTTTCTTCTCGGTTGGTGCTTGGGGTCCGAATCCTGGAGGCGGTCTGCCGAAATAAGGGATGATTGCTCTTGGCGTGGCAACGGGAAGATTAGGCACCCACAGTCTCTCGCCCGGTGATATGTTGGATGTGGAAAGACAATTGACCTGTTGAAGCTCAAATACCGTTGTGCCATATAACGCAGCGATATGATATATCGTATCTCCCGGCTGGACGACATACGCAGGCGACCCGCCAAGCGGCACGCTGCATGAAACGGACTGAGTGGCTGATGGCGGAGGAACATAAATGTTATAGCCAGGTTCAAGATTGTTCGTCAATAAACAGTTGGCTTGTGTGAGCTGCGAAGGCGTGACTCCGAAACGCGCTGCGATAGACTCGAGCGTGTCGTATGGCTGGACGGAGATCAGAATCCATCCGGCAGGGGGCGGACAATTGGTGGGCGGCGGTGGAGTCGCAGTAGAGGTTGATGTGGACGAAGGGAATGCGGTTGAACCAGATGGAGTGGAGGTCAAGGTTTGAATAACGGTCGGCAGGCTGGTCGTCGGCGTGGGAGGCGGAGCGGTATAACTTTCAGCCAGCGCTAATGAAAGGCCTCCGACCACAAGCATAACGGAGACCAGTCCATAAAGTATTCCATTCCCCATCTGACGCGCAACCTGCATTATTTCTTTTCCTTCTTGGCGTGGGAGGCTTCCAATGTCTCTTTGCTGATGGGCAGAAGCACGCTGAAGGTGGCGCCCTTGCCCGGCTCGCTTTCCACCCAAATACGCCCGTGCTGCGCCTCGGTCAGAGTCTTGGCGATGGAAAGTCCAACGCCCGTATCCCCAATGCCCTGGATGAGANNCCGCCGCCGCTATCGGTCACCTGCATCATAATGTATTCCTGATCCTTCTCGTTCGTGATCTGGACTTTGAGATGGATCGTGCCTTCGATGGGCGTCGCGGCCCCTGCATTTTGCAATAGATGGATCATGATTTGCTGCAATGCTTCACGATCCGTATTCAATGGCGCAAGCTTTTTCGGCAGGTCAAGATGCAGGGAAATGTTTTTCTCGCGCACCTGACTGCTGGTATAAGCCATGGCATTATCTATAATTAGATTCAAATCAACCGGTTCCGGCTTCATTTCGGCGATGCCGCTTTCGAGCGTAGTCACCTGAATCATGTCGTCAATCAAACTGCCGAGTCGTTCCGTGGAGGCTTTGATCCGTTCGACGAATTTGCGCTGCAATGCGCCGAGGATGCCAATCGACTCGCCGAGCAGCAAGTCGGTATAACCAACGATGGATGACATAGGCTGGCGCAATTCCTGTGAGATGGAAGCGATCACTTCCGCCTGCTCGTTGGGTTTGTTATGGGCGGCCTTGCCGCTTTGTTCCAATTCCATGATTTTGATGTTGGTATCCGCCAATTGGTTTTGCAAACGCGCCACATCTTGCAGGCTGGCCTTCAACTCTTTTTCAACTTGTGATTCTGAGCCCCTGCCTCTGCTGCGCGCCGACTCAAGTTCCCTTTGCAATTGCTCGATGGTCTGTTGCGACTCTTCCTGCACGGCAAGCAGGACCGCGACATTCTCTCCCTGCTCTGCATTCTTTTCGGATTGCGACCTCGCCACCTCGATTTGTTGCGTTAGTTCGTTATTTTGCTTTTCGAGTTCAGCAATGCGTTGTTGCAACGTCTCAAGCGCCTGTTTGGTTTGCTCGCCCGCTTGCTCAAGCTTGCTCATTTTCTGACTACGCTGAATAATCGGCACCAAAGAAACAGCGATGTTGGCAAGGAAAGCCTGGTCTTCCGCGCTCCACAAACGGTTGGAGTATGGCGAAAGCAGGATAATGCCTCCGATCGAATCTTTCTCGGGCGTAACAATCGGCACTCCCAGTAGATTACCGGGATTCTGAAGCCCGAGCAATTCGCTTAAACCTTTGATGTCGGCAGATGTGCTGGAGGCTGGCATACGCAAAGGCCGGCCGCGTTGTATGGAGTTCGCCAGCACCGGGATTGAATTTTTATTGACGCTGCCACCCTCCAGGCTTTCTTCGCGAATCAGATCATAGCCGCTCGCAATGATCATCTGGTTCTTATTGTCGGTTAGATACATCAAAAAGCACAAGTCGGCCAGCATGGTCTGCGCGATCGCGCGCGTGATGGCTTGACTCACTTTGGGCGCACTCGACTCGGCGGCCAATGCAAGAAGCGCATGAAATGTTTTCGGGTCGGTACTGTAACGCCGCCGTTCCTGAACCGGCGCTTCTTGTTTCCTGGCTTTGGCCGGCTTCTCCGCCGATGCATTGACGTTAACTGAGCCAACGTCGACAGGCGCAGGAAAACGTTGAGGCAATGTCAACAGAATCGGATATGCCGCCATATAAGCAAGGCGAATGATCCCGGAATAATTGCCGTCTTCGTGGAATGCCAAATGACCGAGATGACCAAGGAAGATCAATGCCAGAACAGCCAGTCCATTGCCATAACCGTTGGGGCGACGGATGAGCAGGATCAATGCGCCAATGAAGATCAAGCTCAGCGAGGCGATTTGCCAGAGCAAGTCGTCGATGGTCATGTTATAAGTTGTCAGGGAGGATTGAGACGCCCACGTTAATAAACTGATTCCCATCGCGGCGCCAATCAACAAACTTAATAGGATCGCGGCTGAGTCGGCGGGACGGCTGGGTTCGGGAAATGCCCACAGCCATGTAATCCAAACAATACTGAAGAGCGTGAATGCGCGGTCCAGCGGAGGCAGGCTCGCAGTCGGATTGATAATACCTTGCCACCCTAAGCCGCTGAAAGCAAACATAAAGAATTGCGCAGAAAGCAAAAGTCCCAGTCCCAGCATCGTACGGCGGGCTTGGGGAAATTCGCTCGAACGCCAGTGATTGAAAGCGGACTGAAGCGCGCTGGCAATTGAAAATACCAGCACAAGGTGATAGATCAAATTTCCTGGCGGAGCGGTTAACAGCGAAAAAATCTGGCTGAACAAGGCGCCCATTCGGTGAGATTATACTGCTTTTATCGCGGCGGGAGTGTTTGGAATCGAAGATGTAATAGAATGGAAGCGTGAAATGTCCAAGAAGCTGAAAAGTAATTTACAAACCATTTTCATCGTTTGCGGTTCGTGAGTAAAATCAATGCCATCACTTTACACAGGAGAGAATATGTCAGAAGAAAAAGAATATATTCCAAAGCGCGCCATGACGATTCAAGCGCATCCGGATGATCAGGAGTTTTCGGTTGGCGGTACGCTTGCGAAATGGGCGAAAGCCGGGTGTGAAATTGTATCGGTGGTGATCACCAGCGGAGACTCAGGCTCTAACGATCCCACGAAAGACGTGTCATATAAACCGATTTTGGCAGAACTGCGCGAGGGGGAACAACGCGCCGCCAATAAAGTTTTAGGTGTGAAAGAAACGATCTTTCTGCATTATCCCGATGGCGAATTAGAACCGACAATTCCTTTGCGGAAAGAATTGGCGCGTCTGATTCGCAAATACAAACCGGATGTTGTTTTGACCGGCGATCCTGAAGGTTGGTTTTTCGGCACTGACTATATCAATCATCCCGATCACCGCGCCGCCGCGCAGGTTGCGTGCGAAGCGGTATTTCCGTCGGCGGGGACGCGGCTTATTTTCCCGGACCTGTTGGCGGCGGGGTATGAGCCGCACAATGTCAAACGTTTATATATTCATGAAAACGAAAAGGCTGATACATGGGTTGACATCGGCGGGACGATTGAAATCAAGATCGAAGCGCTGAAGAAACACGTCAGCCAGATTGACACGCACGAAGTGGATCAATGGATGTATGAATGGGCTGAAGGAGCCGGAAAGGCAAAGGGAATCAAGTACGCCGAGGCGTACCGCGTAATGATCTTGCAGAAAGAAGAATAAAGGTTAAGAGCTTTAGGCGAGGCGATGAGCCTCGTTTTTTATTAGGGCAATGATTACAAATTTGTACAAACAACTTGACTTTACTCTTCCATTGTGCTATTTATAAGGAAATTTCGATTGAGGTTTTGAATGCACCGCGAACGCGTTTCTGAAAATGTATTCTGGTTTCAAAGTGAAATCTATGCCCAGGTGACTGCCGGTGTGGTGGTCGGGCCGCAATGGGCAGTGGTGATCGATACGCTGGCACTCCCGGATGAGACGCTCGGTATACGCGAGTTCGTCGAACACGAGCTGACTGTGCCGGTACGTTATGTCATTAACACCCACTATCACGCCGATCATGCCTGGGGTAATTGTTTTTTTCCGGGCGCAACGATTATTGCCCACGAACTCTGCCGCACCTTGCTGGACCAGCGCGGGCGGCCGTCATTGGAAGCGGCGCAAAAGCAAAATGCCGCCCTCCGTCAAGTTAAAATCGTTTTGCCGAATCTAACGTTTACTGCCGGTGAAATGAATCTGCGCGTTGGCAAAAAGAATCTAACTATTTTACCGGCTCCCGGCCACAGCAATGACGGTATTGCTGTGCTGGTTGAGGAAGACCGCGTCCTCTTTGCTGGCGATGCGTTCATGCCTTTGCCTTATGTGGTGGATGGTGACATTGACGAAATCGCCGCGTCCATTAAAAAGATTGGGCGCATGGGATTGGAAAACATCATTCAAGGTCACGGCGATATCATCCTGCGCGGTGAAATCGACGCGGCGGTAAGAGAGAATCTCACTTACATCACCAATGTCAAGAAAGTCGTCAAAGCCGCGGCTCGACGAAAGGTCGTTGATGAAACGTTGGATTCAATGAGAATCGAAGAAAGCGGCAAAAGCCGCGTACACCTAGGCGGTCTCGCCGAAGGTTTGCATAAACGCAATTTGCAGGTGCTGATCAAGAAGGCACGCAATGAATAAGTTAGCTTCGTTAAAGATGAGATGCAGACCTTACGGTCTGCATCTTTGTTTATTCTGATTTTTTCGCCTCAGCTTCTTTCTTTCTCCAGGGACGCCAGCCATGAAATCGTTCGCGTCCTTCCATCAACGCCTTGATGTTGGGACGCAAAGCCCAAAGAAGGATGACGAAGGTTGCCAAGCCGTAAACAATATATTGCCAGTGGGTGGAATATCCGAAAAAATAAAGTAAAGCAAAGATAATCGTCGCAGTGAGGGAGATGCTGATCGTTGCAATGGAAGCATAGCCCACACCAAAGAACATCAAAAGCGGAATGGGAAATCCCAAAAGTATCAGCCACCACATCGGCCATAACAGCCCAATCGCTCCGCCTGCGGCTGTAGCGCCGCCGGCTCCGCCGCGCAAACGGATATTTCCTCCTAAATTGCGTTCGATAAGAAAAACCGAATAGTTATGTCCCAGCACAGTCGCGATGGGAGCAAGCACTTCTACCCAAACGTTGGGCGCCAATGTCTGCGCCAGCCAAACTGCTGCAGTTCCTTTAAATATATCAAACAGCGTAGTTGCAATCCCTACCCAGCAGCCGGCCGCGCGCATGGCGTTCGTTCCACCGGTTCGCCCGCTGGCAACCAGGCGGATGTCTTTGCCGGTTGTCGCTTTTACGATTAGGAGGCCGAATGGTATCGCTCCAAAAATGTATGCCAATAAGACCACACCGGCATCAACCAATATTTGCATCACTGCTCCTCCAAGTTAGGCAGAAACTGTAACACATAAAATCTGTTAAGGTTGCTCTTCATCAATGACTTTTAGCGCTACTTCTGAAACCTGTTTATCCTCGATCCAAAAACCGCGTGCAATCCAATCACCTTTTAACCGCGACCAGACAATTTGCGATACGGCATAAGCGGCTTCCTCGATGTCTGTCGCCGAAACCGTCTCAGGCCCGGCAGGATGCGAGTGAAAGATTCCGATTAAATCCAACTGATTCGAACCGATCCAATTAAATGCCTCGAGCTGTTCTTTTGGATTCATCCGAAATCTTACGGGACTTTTGGCCTGGTTCTCGATCAATAAAACTTTTCCAACCCGATTGTTTTTTCCCGCCAATAATCCGCACGCCTCCAGCGGCGCCTGAACCTCGATATGAGCGCGCATGACATTCCAATCTTCGCGTTTGAGATTCAATTCCA
>PLNY01000466.1 GCA_003141915.1 Anaerolineae bacterium
CTAACGCCCGCTCCACAGCCCACCCACAATTTACTCAAATGCGCATATAAAGTTTGAAAGCCGTTACCGTGATCGATCATGATCATATTACCGTAACCGTAGTTATTCCAGCCGGCATACACAACGACACCGCCATCTGAGGCATAGATGTTGTCGCCAAGGTTAGCTGCCAGGTCAATGGCCAGGTGATTGGTTTTGACATCGTAATTATAGCCAGAGAGATAATGCCTGTCGGTTGGATAAACAAAGGTTCCTGTGCCGGCTGCGGAGCTATTTGTTGGAGGACACGCGCCCGGGCCTCCCACTTGAGCAGTCGCTGGATTGGTACGGCTGACAAAACCTATCTGACCCGGAGTATGGTATTGATATTGCCCGCCGGGCACAATCAGCCATGTGTCGACTTTTATATTTGCGTTAGCAGGATCGCCCACAGCGCTTGGATCCAAATGATTGCCGGGGTAATTGATGATATCTTCCGGTTTGACTTGAAAATATGCCGCCCACTGGCTAAATGGAATCCCACCTGTCCATTGCCAGTAGACACCATCTATCGGCAGGATCTTAAGAGTCTGGCCTGGCTTAAGGCTTTCTGGGTCGTCCTGCAGAATACTGTAATTGGCGGCGAAGATCGTTTTTGGTTGCAGGCCAAAGATATCTGCTATGCCAGCTATCGTGTCGCCGTTTTGCACAACGTAGTTCGTAATATCATCTCGGGGCCGGCTGGGAATATTGGTGTGGATGTCTGTTTGTCGAACGATTCCGACCGAAGACAAATCAATCGGCCCGCCCGCAGAATCCGTAGCGGAAACCGCAATCGGGGTCGGACCTTGAAGCGGCGTTTCGTTTATCTGTGTTTGTGCGCGCGGCTGATTGAAATACAAGTGCGCCATCCAGATCACGATGATGATCGCAATGATGGAAAATGCGTTTGTAGTTATATGTAATAATGGATCGCCCAGACCCATCTGAAACAAACTTTGTATCCAATTCGTAAATTGGCCGTCTGTTTTTTCTCCTTTTCCGGCTTTTGAATTGTCACTGGAATTATTTTGCATTGGCGCTCCGTTCGAGGATGATAACATGCCGAGAATCGAGCGTC
The DNA here is from genome assembly GCA_003141915.1 of Anaerolineae bacterium. GTDB lineage: Bacteria > Chloroflexota > Anaerolineae > Anaerolineales > Villigracilaceae > Fen-1038. Next base: position 1,100 of record PLNY01000466.1, read on the forward strand.
AAGCAGACTCACTTACCGACGTTCATGGAGATGCCTGAAATGGAAGAATCGAAAGATATGATGACCGCAAATCTAATTCTTTTTGTCGGGCGCGATACATTCGACGCGGTCATTGGCCGGACTGTTGACCAGCGTCGAAACGAGATAAGCATCCATTAATTCAGCAGCGAACGGCTGGATGAGATGCGCCAGGCTTTCGGGAGTCCGAGGCGAGGCGTCCAGCCATTCCGAATAATCCGAAGGTTGAAGGATCACCGGCATCCGATTATGAATCGTGGACATCAGCTCATTCGGCGCGGTTGTGACAATCGTGCAGGAACGGGCGGTTGAGCCATCCGAAGAATGCCATTCGTCCCACAGCCCCGCAAATGCAAAGACATCGCCGCTCTTGAGATGAATGAAATACGGCGTTTTGGTTTTTGTGCCGGGCTGGGATTTCCATTCATAGAATCCATTTGCCAAAATCAGACAGCGTTTGTATTTGTAGCCGCCGCGAAAGGCAGGTTTCTCCGCCAGTGTTTCGCCGCGCGCGTTGATGAGTCGATTTCCGATGGCTGGATCTTTTGCCCATGAAGGGATCAATCCCCACATAAAGAAATCAGCCTGATTCTTTCCATCGTTCGGGATTGCCAGCACCGGCTGAGTCGGCGCGATGTTAAAACGCGCCGCGAATTTTTCTGGAAATTTAAAATCTGCGAAGGCTTCTTTCAATTCGGCAGGATCAACCGTTAAAGTAAATCGTCCGCACATCACTTCCTCAACTTTCGATAATCATCGGCGCGCACGGTCACGCCGACTGCATCCAAATGTTCGAGCAGCGCCTGCGCGTATTTGCGGCTGGTGCCGAACAGATCGCGCGCCTCGGCCAGCGAGATTTGTCTTTTGGCTTCAAGTATCTCATTGATTTTTTTTACCATCAAATCATAATCCTGTTTTCGGAATACAACTTCCGAAGAAACTGCGACCAACTGATTCAATCCAATCAGGGCGTTCAAGATTTCTTCGCCGACCTCGGCTTTGCATTCTTTGACGCTGGGCGGAGCGAAAGGATTTTGTACAAACTTTTGCATCAACGTTGCAACTTGCGCCTGCTGACCGTTATCAAAACGAATCTCATGTCCGGGCTTTGCCACAAAACTTCCAGCTTCGCTCAATACGTTGAGAGCAACCAGTCTCTTGATGATCGCATTGAAAACCCGCGGCGAGAGTTTGAGTTTGCTTTTTAATTCTTCACGCGGCATCCCGCGCCGCAAAGGAAATTGCCCGTGATAATCATTTACCCATTCTTGAGTTTTGATCTGCGAATTATTCCAATGCGGTTTTGCGATAATCAATCGGTCAGACGGGTCATCTTCCAGGGCAATCAAGCGGCCATTCTTCAGCAGTTCATTCAACGCGTCTTTGGCTGTTTCAGTTCCGAGCCGCGAACGTTTGATGATCTCATCGGTGGATGCAACTTGAAGCGCCAGCGCGGCTTCGAATAAAATATCCGCAGGCGAACCTTGTGCAAGCGAAGATAATGATTTCAATATTTCATTGTCGAATCGTTTGTGACGATTTTTCGGTTGGGCGTCTACAATCACGCCACCACCGAGGGTTTCGCTGGGTGATGGGCGGCGCAATATATATTTATCGCCGCGCACAGCCACGATCGGATCGCGTAATTCAAGTTGGATCCAGCCTTCCTCGCCGGGCGCAAGTTCTTCCGTGTCAAGAAGACGTAATGTCCCAATCGTTTCGCTCGCGCCGATGAAGGCTTTGACTTCGCTGGAATGTTTTAAGGGTGAAGCAATATCTTTCAGCAAACGAAAGCGCGCATCGACGCGGCGGGTGGGAATATATTGATTGGGAAGAACCAGCGCCTCGCCGCGTTGAATTTGTTCAGTGGAGATGCCGGAAATATTCACAGCCGTCCGCGAACCCGGCAAGGCTTGTTCTTCTTTTTTCTTATGAGTTTGTAGGCCTCGTATTCGTCCGGTTAATCCGGATGGCAGAATTTGAATCTCATCGCCGATGGAAAGATGACCGTCGATCAATGTGCCGGTCACGACGGTTCCGAATCCGCTCATGGTAAAGACGCGGTCAATGGGCAGGCGCGGCCGGCCCAGATCGGGGCGCGCGGGTTTTTGTTTAAGGATGTCGCTGAGAGTCGTAACGAGTTGGTCGAGTCCGCTGCGGGTCCGAGACGAGACGCGAATGATCGGCGCATCTTGCAGAATCGTATTCTTCACTGCCGCGCGGATATCTGATTCGATCAAGCCCATCCAATCGTTATCGTTGATCAAATCTATTTTGGTGATGACGATGACGCCCGATGGGATTTGCAGCAAATCGAGGATCGCAAGATGCTCGCGCGTCTGCGGCATGACTCCTTCATCGGCGGCGATGACGAGAAGCGCCGCGTCGATGCCCCCGATGCCCGCCAGCATGTTTTCGATGAAGTCGCGATGACCCGGCACATCCACGATACCGATCTCTTCTCCGATGCCCTGCGTACTTTCAGGGTTTGGCAAGGTGAGCCAGCCGAAGCCGAGGTCAATGGTCATCTCGCGTTCTTGTTCTTCTTTTAATCGGTCGGGATGCGTGCCGGTCAGCGCGGCGATAAGGGTGGACTTGCCGTGATCCACATGGCCCGCAGTACCGAGAATGCGCATGGATTTTCTTCTTTTCTACTTCTCACTTTACTTTACTTTGCTTTCTTTGTCGTTTTGGTTTTGCTGTGGCCCATGATTCGTTCATATGCAGTAAGCCATTCATGGCTGACGTTCATCAGTTCCTGCAATTGTTGCTCGGTGACGCTGGAAGTCTGGTGCAATTGGTCTTGAAGGGTTTGAGAGGCATCATCGAGTTGAGTGACGCGGATTTCGTTTTTATCCAAATCCTTGCGCAGATCACGCATCATCTCTTCCTGGGAAAGGGAATGGCTCGTCCAGCGTTTTTGTTCATCCGCTTTGAAGGCGACCCATTCCTGGCGGACGCGATCCTCCGCCAAGCGCTGCATTTCGCTGATCTCGGCGATGCGGCGTTCGAGCTTTTGATTGAGTTCGTTATATGCGTCCTGTGAACGTTTTGCCGCGCGGATGGTATCATCCAGCGCCGCAACTTGCAGTTCCATGTTTTCAGCTTGCTTTTTGAAGACCTCGTATTTGGCCTGCCAGTCCTTCCAGGCATGATCGCGTTCCACTTGCGCAAGAACTTGTTGATCCAGAAATGCGGTTTGTGCTTCCTTGCGCCCGGCTTCGGATTCCACTAATTCAGTCATTCGATTTTCCAGATTGCGGATGCTGTCGCTATGCAAGGTTGTTCTCTCACGCACATCATCGGAATGTTTGCGGACAACTGCCATCTCTACCTGAATGTCTGCGATTCGCTTAAGATTCTGCCGGTTGGTTTCCTCAGACCCCTTTGAAGCATTCAATCCCGCCTCGCTTTGCTTAAGCGCCTCTTCGACTTTTTCCTGCATATCTTGTATGGCAAGCGACAGGCGTTTATCTTCCAGAGACTGATCTTTGAGTTGTTTTTTGAGTGGTTCAAAATTTGTTGCCGCGCGAAGTTCATCAATAGATGCGTTAATATCTTTCAATTCGAGCTGGTGCTGTTTTCCTGTTTCACGTTCGCGGCGCTGTGCGTTTTTCTCAATATCTTCAAAAGCCTTGTTGAGTTCGGCCCGCTGCTTCGAAAGGATCTGATCGAATTGATTCAGACGCGCGGCCGCGGGGCCAAGATCTGCAACTTCTTTTGTAAGCGCTTTGAGTTGTTTAGAAATTGCATTGACCGTTGTTTCCAGCGAGGTGAGACTCTTTTCGATCTCAGAAACGCTGGCTTTGCTTTTGCGTTCCTGATCATCCAACCATTCCAGACGTTTTGTGATTTGCTCGAATTCCATGAATTCCTCCGACAGAGGATGATTATAGCATGGCGCGTTAGTGTCCCAAATGCTGGAACATCAGCGGCAGTTTATCCAAAATCGAATTTGCGGCTTGTGGAAATAATCCAAGGATGAAAAGCCCGATCATTCCGATGCCGAGCATGCCGCGCTGTGCCCATGATTCTTTTGAAGCCCACACGGTTTTCTCGTCGGCCATTACGATGACTGCCAGCATCCGAACTGCTCCCGCCGCTAATCCGAGAATGCCGATCAATAGCCAGAAGGCCATACTTAGCGATTGTTGCGACAAACCGTTCCATAAGGCGAGGCGCGGCGGGAATCCGGCGAGAAGCGGAAAGCCCGCTGTGGATAATGCCGATAGGATCAAACCTGCCGAGGCCAGCGGGTACGTGCGAGCCATTCCTTGAACGGACGAGAAGTGGAGAGATTTCGTATTTGAGTCCAACACGGATAATGATAACGCCCATAACGCCAAGCCGAGTCCGCGCGGGATGAGCAGAAGGAAAATGATGGGCAATCCCGTTACTGGGTCGAGACTGAGCGCTAATAAAATAAAACCTGTTTCGGCGACCGCTGCGAAAGCCATCATCCGCCCAAAGTGACGTTGAAAAGCTGTCCATATTCCGCCGGTTACAATCATGAGCAAACCCGCCACGCGCAGAGCGCTGATCACTTGCGCGGATGTTCGCAGCCATACATACCGATCGAGAAAACTCATCACCAAAATACTGGTTACCGTTGGCAGAAGCCATAATAGAAAGCCAACGATGTACGGCGAACTTTCTTCCATAAGCAGTGGAATCCAGTTATAGAGCGGGAAGACGGCGAGCAAAAATGCAAAGCCTAATCCAAGCATCATCGTGGATTGAATGGTAAGCGCCAAATCGCCGGGGCTGGCTTCCACGCCTGCCGACAGCCAACCGGCGATCAGGATGAATGGCATTCCCAGGGTTTGATAGATCAGAAAACGGATCACGCCGCGGCCTGGGATTTGATCCAATGGCGAAAGCAAAGGCACGGCAACCAATATAGCCAGTTCAATCAACAAAGCCGCGTAGAGAAATGGTTGTACTGCGATGGACGCCACTAATAAGCTGATGATGATCAATCCAAACGGCGTGAGGCGGCGCGCCACGCCCACAGATTCCGCGCCGATAAACCACAGCGCAGCAACTCCAAATAGAATTGTCAGCAAAGGCGCTTCCGCTGCATCGAGCGTGAGGTTGCGGCCAAGGATCTGAAATGAAGATGCGACCTTGATGGAGAACGAACCAAAACCCAACGCTTCATCAATTGGGACGATGAGAGCGGCTCCCGTTAAAAGGATCGCAGTGACTCCGCCCACAATCGTTGCCAGGCGTTCGCGCGTGATAAAGAGGGACAACCCGCCGATAATGAGCGGTAGAAAAATCCAAATAAATGGCGCGCTCATTCGGTTTGCTCCTCGGATGAAACCGTGAGCAAATATGCGCCGACCAAACCCAAACCGAGATTGACCACGACCAACAGCGCGGCTACGAGACTGGAACCTTCCATCGCCGCATATAGGATTTCAAAACCTGAAAGGGTTGTCAAAAGCCCGAGGATGACGCGTAGAATCTGGGTCGTCATGCCGAGCTGAAGCAGTCCCATTGTTGTCAATAAAATTCCACCAATCGCAACCGGGATTCCCATACCGGGCAAAACTCCTTCAATGCGCGGCGCGGCGGCCACGGCCAGAAGGGCGGCCATGCCGACCATAAATAAACGAAAGGCCCGACCCTGCGTCCAGTATTTTTCAATTGGCTCCTGTTGTTGAGGCAGGTTGAGCAAAGTCATGCCGAGCGAGGCAGCCGCCATCCAGCCGCCGACCAGTTTCGCGGCGGCCATTCCAATCGGCCAATGTTGCAGTACCAGCCAGAACACGCCTGCATATTGTCCCGTCAGAAAGCCGAGTCCCCAGCGCCAATCTCGATACAATAAAAGTCCAGCGGAGGTTATTAACAAACCTGCAACGACAATCCATGACACAATGGCAGTGATCATCATTACGGCTTCCCTTGCGTCATGAGGGAAATAAACAACACCAGAAAAATCAGAGTCCACATGATGCCGCTATCGCCTTCGAGAATATCGGAAACGGTTTTGCTGAGACGCTCAAGCCAGCGATAAATGATCCATAGGTTTTGATATAAGCGGTCGAGCCTTGATGCGGAAGAAGGCTGTACCCAGTGGGCAGGTACAGGATTCAGCGCCGGGAAACGCGGAATAGCCCATAGCAAACCAAAGGTCAGAAGAGAAGCGACAAAACCTGCTTCCCATGTGCCAATTTGCAAGGCTCCGTTCCAGCCCCAGATTCCCAATAGAATCTGGGCGAAGAATAAAAGCCCAATCCCGACCGGATAAATGCCTCGCGCCCAAATCGGCAGTGATTCAAGCGAGGCGCGCGTCGAAGGCCGCAATGCGCTTCGAATAAAACCGGTCATGAGCAGAGCTTGAGCAATCAACGGGAACGGCATAATATACCAAAAGCCTGAAACATTCCCTTGCCAGCCTGAAGCAGTGAGCGAGAAGGGCAGGGCGGATAAACTGAACGCGCCGACGAGCAAAGCGCGGCTGATCCAAACTTGTTGTACGGAGGCAAGAAATAATGCGCCGCCTATTAGGATTAATGCCGTTCCCCAAGCGACTGTTCCAGTTGGATTTCCTAGCAACGCGGCGGCGATAGCCAGCGAAGCAAGCCCAATCATCCAGAACGGGCGGCCGATCAACTCGTCCGGCGCGCGCAACCACATCCATCCGCCGTAGATTCCGGCGATGGCTGCCAGGATTAACAAAAGTGGTGTCAGAGGCGATGCAAGACTCGAAGCGGGAATGTGCGCCAACAGGGCCAAACTTGATGCGGCAGAGACCAGACGCAAAGTTGTGCCGAAGCCGCGCCGCAAAGTGGATTCAGCGCTATACGGCAAATGAAGCGGTAATACACCCAAGCGTAATCCGGACGCGATCAAGAGATAAAGACCAACTTGCGGTGGCGTTGTTAAAAAACTCAGACTCTTCCCCGACGCGGCAGTGACTACGTTGGCCCATACCAAGAGCCCAATGCCCGCGGCCCGCGTTGAAAAAGAAATCACGATCCGTTCGCTGGAAGTCGAATCATTGACCGAACGAAGCATGATGATTAACTCGGTCAAATCAAGCGCGGCCCAGACCAATGCCAATGTTAAAGGATTGGCGGCAGTGACCGCCAGTAAACCCAATCCGCATAAAGTCAGTGAACCGGCCCATACGAACGCGCTGGTAAAAGTTTCATTCACGGAAGCAGTCAATAAAATTGAAACCGCCAGCGTAACCAAACTCAATGCATAAGGCCAAATGATTGTCTCAGCGGAAAATGCAGGCGACTCAGAAAAAAGATTGGCCGGTTTCCACGGCAGGACACTGAACGATAGAGGCATGTTTGCCTGCCACAGCAGAACGCTGATCCACGCAAGAAGCGTGCCGCCGACCGCCGTCAGCCAGGTGAATCGAAATTCCGGGCGCATGATCTGAAGGATCACGACCGCGAGCGCGGTCAGAAACAAAAGCAGGGCTGTGATTAAGATCAACATGACAGGAGTATTTTATCAGTTTTGATAATCAATCGCCATGTTTGCTGACGAAGATGCTTGGTACAATTCTAACCATGCAAAGACATCCCTTTTGGATAACAATTTGTTTGTTGGTTTTACTTGTCACGTCCTCCTGCGCTTCTTCCCCGGACTTGAAGCCGACCGTTGTTCCTCCTGCCCATCCTTCGCCGACGCCGTTCCAGCCGGGCGTTTATGATTTACCATCCTCTGTTCCAACTTTTGATTCTCAGAGCATTCCAACATTTACTCCTTATCCAACGATTATTCTTAGAAATGGGATCAATCCGACGCCGGCACAAGTTTCATCTTCCAATAACGATAGATCGTCCATAACGATCGATCCATTAACCGGTCTGCCGCCCGCCGATCCGATCCTGCTTCAGCGCCGCCCGCTAGCGATTACTGTTACCAATTATCCGCCCTATGTGCGGCCTCAGGCAGGATTGACCCTTGCAGATGTGGTATTTGAATATTATGAAGAACCTTTTTATACGCGTTTCTTTGCGGTTTTTTATGGAAATAATGCGGATATGGTTGGGCCTGTGCGCTCCGGACGCTACTTTAATGAGCATGTTGTCCGCATGTATCATGCCTTTTTCGTCTTTCAATACGCAGACCCGCGTGAGCTGATGTATTTTAAAAGCGGCGATTTGAATCCATTCCTCGTCTTGCAGGGATCCGGAAGTTGTCCGCCTTTTTTAGATCCCGGTATTCATGAAACATATAACGACGCGTTCTTCGATATCGCCAAATGGAACGATTGCGCCGCGCAACTTCACTTGGATAACTCTCCGCAAAATTTACGAAGCGGTTTCTTTAGTGAAACGCCTCCATCGCGCGCTTTGGCAGGCAATCGAATTTTCACTGTTTATTCAGCCTTCGACTATAACTATTGGCAATATGACCCGGCGTCCGAACGCTATCTTCGTTATCAAGAAACCGACGATACTCAGGATAACAAACCTGCTTCCTATGCGCCCCTGACGGATTACTTGAATGGCCGGCAAGTCGCCTCGGATAATGTGGTCGTGCTGTTTGTGTCGCACACATTCATGAACGAAAACGAACAAGAGGATAATGTTTTCCATATCAATTTGATTGATTCGGGCAATGCCGTTGTCTTTCGCAACGGTCTGGCTATTCCCGCTTATTGGGTACGCACGGATATCAATCAGCCGTTGCTAATAACGAATCTGGATGGCTCGCCAATTTACATGAAGCCCGGTCAGACATTTTTTCAAGTCATCGGCGAAACTTCCACCTACCGTACTGATGGGACGAACTGGTATTTTGGATACCAAACGCCGTAGGTGTAAAATAGTTTTGATTAATCTTCAGAAATTCAGGAGCGTGAAATGGCCGAGAACGAATTCCGTACTGAAAAAGATTCGCTGGGCGAACTGCGCGTTCCGGTAAAAGCTTTGTACGGCGTGCAAACAGAACGCGCCGTGGAGAACTTTCCCATTTCAGGCTTGCGCCCATGGCGCGCATTCATTTGGTCCGTTGCTGCGATCAAACGCGCTGCTGCGGAAGTGAATTACGAGTTGGGCCTGTTCAACGACCGCGAAGTGGATGGTAAGAAATTCACTGCGAAACAATTAACGGATGCAATCACAAAAGCCGCGCAGGAAGTTATGGATGGCAAATGGGATTCTGAATTTGTGGTTGATCCTTTTCAAGCCGGAGCAGGCACGAGTCACAATATGAATGCAAATGAAGTCATTGCGAACCGCGCCACACAAATTCTTGGTGGTCAACTTGGGAAATATTATGTTCATCCCAATGACCATGTCAATATGGCGCAATCCACCAACGATGTCATTCCCGCGTCGATTCGACTCGGCGGGTTGTGGCGTTTGGATGAGTTACTGATCTCGCTCAAGAATCTTCAATCTGCGCTCGAAGTGAAGTCGCGCGAATTTGATGATGTTGTGAAATCCGGTCGCACGCATCTTCAGGACGCCGTGCCGGTTCGACTCGGTCAGGAGTTTGGCGCGTATGCTAAAGCGATCGCGCGCGAATCGGATCGCATCGCGCGTTCTGCCGAGGGAATGAGGCGGCTTGGAATCGGTGGCACCGCGGTCGGGTCCGGATTGAACGCACATCCTGAATATCATAAACGGATGATCAAGAAATTATCCGAGTTGACTGGTTTAAAGTTATATGAGTCTGATAATTTGTTTGAGTCGATGCAATCGCTTGCAGACGCCGCGGATTTCTCTGCATCCATCCGCACCCTGGCATTGACATTGATTCGCATCGCCAATGATTTTCGTTTGTTAGCGTCCGGCCCATCCACCGGCTTGGATGAGATTCGTTTGCCCGCAGTTCAACCGGGATCGAGCATCATGCCCGGCAAAGTGAATCCGGTCATGGCGGAGATGCTCGATCAGGCGATGTTCCATGTGATTGGTTGTGACACAGCGATCATGATGGCGGTGCAAGCCGGGCAGTTGGAATTGAATGTGATGATGCCGATTGTCGCGCATAATTTGTTTGAGATGATGCAGGTAACCATCGGGGCAGTGAATGCATTTACGGAACGCGCGGTCAGAGGTCTGACTGCGAACCGTGAAAAAGCGGAGGGCTGGCTCTCGAAAAACGCCATTATCGTTACTGCATTGAATCCGGTGATTGGTTATTCTCAAGGCGCGGCGCTGGTGAAAGAAGCGTTGGCAAAGAATGCTTCGATCCGTGAGCTGGCGGTTGAAAAAGCAAAAGCAGGCGCGCTCAAACATCGCGATGAAGATCGTCCTGTGACTGTGGATGAA
>PLNY01000176.1 GCA_003141915.1 Anaerolineae bacterium
ATATCCTTCCGCGCGTTCTCGGAGCAGGCGACCGATAAGGTGTTGGGGTTCCTGGGTAAAACGCGCCAGAAGGATACGCGCGCATTGCCTATTGGCGGTGGACGCGGATATCCAGCCACGCCGGAGGAAATCAAGCGAAAAGTAGATGGCATCGCGGCATGGACTGCTTTGCCGGTGGAACGTGTGCAAGTTTTATTCGAGCGATATGGTACGCGCGTTGAACAGGTTGCAACGTTCATCAGCCGCGGGTCGGATATGCCGCTCAAGTCACTCCCTTCGTACAGCCGCCGCGAGATTGGTTTCATTGCTCAATATGAAAAGGTAATTCATCTCGACGATTTCCTTCTGCGGCGGTCCATGCTGGCGATGCTGGGTCGTTTGACGCGCGAAGCGGTGGCTGAGATTTGCGAGGCCCTTGGCGAATCTCTCAATTGGGAAGGGGAACGGAAAAAGGATGAGGCGGCGCGTTCGCTTGAATTACTTGAAGGAAGGCACGGGGTCCGGTTTTGAAGCGAAGATGACAACTCCATGATGGTTCGAACTTCGCAGAGTTGTTTTCAATCGCATGGTAGAATCTTTTTTATGAATTGTTCAGTAGTCATACCCGTCTATCGCGGCGAGCACACGCTTGAACCGTTGGTGAAACGCCTTGCGGAGATATTACCCGCGTGCGTTGGAGAATTTGAAGTTCTGTTGGTCAATGATGGCAGTCCCGATCATAGCTGGGATGTGATCGAGGCTTTGACCAAACAGTATTCATGGGTGCGCGGCATTAAATTGATGCGAAATTATGGCCAGGAAAACGCGACGCTTTGCGGCATTCGGGAAGCGCGTTTTGATGCAATCGTTACTATGGATGACGATCTTCAACATAACCCAGCGTACCTGCCCCAATTGATTGCAAAGCTGAATGAAGGCTATGATGTTGTGTATGGCGTGCTGCGCGTTCGCCGTCAGGTTTGGTGGAAGAGCATTTTCTCGGCTATCGTAAAACGGGCCATCTCGTCAGTGATGGGCGTGGCGACGATCCGCGATATCAGTGCATATAAAGCCTTTCGCGCCGAGTTGAAGCAGGCTTTCAGTTCCACAAACAGTCCCGATATGCAGATTGATGTGCTTCTCTCGTGGGCTACAACCAGCTTTGCCTCCGTTGAGGTCGAAGAGGCTCCGCGCACGGTGGGTACATCCAACTACAACTTTGTTAAACTGATTAAAGTATCTTTACTGATTCTCACCAACTATACGACTATTCCATTGCGCCTTGCCAGCGTCATGGGCTTTCTGTTTACGATCCTCGGCTTCTTTATTATGTTGTATGTGGCTACCGTATATTTCACAGTCGGCTCCATTCCGGGATTTACTTTCCTGATCTCTGCGGTGATCATCTTTAGCGGCGTCCAGCTTTTTGCTTTGGGCATCATCGGCGAATATCTGGCGCGCCTGTTTGAACGAAGTTCCGGCAGGCCTCCGTATGTGATTCGAAAAACGACCGGTGAAAATTCATGATCGTGGTGATCCTTCAGCCATCCTATATTCCCTGGCGCGGCTATTTCGATCAAATCCGCCGCGCCGACCTTTTTATTTTCTATGACGATGTGCAGTATGATAAACACGGCTGGCGCAATCGAAACCAGATCAAAACCGCGCAAGGAAAACAATGGCTGACCATACCGGTTCATAGCGCGGGCGTGACGCAAGGCGTTCCAATCAAGGATGTAAAAATAGATTGGAGCAAGCCGTGGGCGAAGAATCATCTCAAGGCGCTGACGATTTCCTACAGCAAAGCGCCTTGCTTCAAAAAATACCTTCCACTGCTCGAGTCATTTTATGATCGCCGCGATGAATTCATCGCTGATTTCACCATCGAAACTACGATAACGTTGACGCGCGAATTGGGAAACAACCATACGCGCTTTATGCGTTCCTCCGAGCTGGACCGGATCGATGGACAGAAGACCGACCGCCTCATCCAGATTTTGAAGCGGGTCCGCGCGACGCATTACATCAGCGGACCGTCGGCTCAGGATTACATCGAGATCGAAAAGTTCGCAGCGGCAGGCATCACGCTGGAATATATGCGATACGATTATCCCGAATATCCGCAGTTGTATCCGCCATATGATCCGTTTGTCAGCGTGCTCGATTTGTTGTACATGGTTGGACCGGATGCCGGAAAATATTTTGAAAAAGGAAAATGATGAGCAGCGTTCCCGGCCTTGAACAAATCAAATCCTATTTTGGTAAACGCATTGAACAACACGGCGCATCGCCGCGCGGCGTGGATTGGAATTCGGACGAGTCGCAGAACATCCGCTTCGATCAATTGCTGAAAATCGTCGAGACTCCATCTTTTTCGATCCTTGATTATGGCTGCGGTTATGGCGCGCTGGCAGATTACTTGGAACAAAAAGGTTTTCAGGCGGATTACTATGGCATTGATATTTTGGAGAGCGCGGTCGAAATCGCACGGCAAACGCATTCCGGCAAACCGCATTGTGCGTTCTTTACGGATACGGATCAACTGCCTTTATGCGATTATTCGGTCGCCAGCGGCATGTTCAATGTGCGGTGTGAACAATCGTTTGAATCATGGACGAAGTNNAAAAGCCGCAAAGGTTTCGCCAGCAACTTTCTGACCAAATATTCTGATGTGGATAAAATGCGCGCCGATCTTTATTATGCTGATCCGCTCTTTTTATTTGATTATTGCAAACGCAATTTTTCAAAAAACGTCTCCCTTCTTCATGATTACGGCCTGTATGATTTTACGATCCTTGTGCGGAAAGACATCTAATCCTTGCGGCCGATAGTTTTCTTAAATTCATCCAACCGATTTCCATAATGAAACTTATCCATGCGCCTCGCGCCTCAGCCATACTTTATGATTTGCTGCTCAGTGAAAATGATGGCCGGCCTTTTCTGCTTCCGGCCAATATCTGTCCCATCGTCCCGATTACTTTTTTTAAAGCGGGTGTCCCGTTTGAGTTTATTGATATTTCACGGGAGACCCTTAACATGGATTTGGAACAGACCTGGTCCCGCTTGAGCGGACGAAGGGGCGGTTATGGCGGCGTGCTCTATGCCCATACGTATGGCGATCCAACCACACCGCGGGAATTTTTCCGAGACGTCAAAAATCGATTTCCTGATCTCCTCTTGGTTGACGACCGCTGTCTGTGCATTCCCGATCTGGAAGCGGATTCGTCAACCAACGCGGATGTCATTCTTCACAGCACCGGTTATGCCAAGATCGTTGATCTGGATTTCGGCGGCTATGCCTTCCTGCAGGATGGATTGAATTACAAGCATCGTTCTTTGCCCTTCCATCGTGAAGATCTCGAAACCATCGAAAAAGGTTATAAACAAAGTATTGAAGCTTGCCGGCCGTATGTTTATGTTGATACCGACTGGCTTCAAACCGATTCTGAATTGCCCTTGTGGCGGGAATATTCGGCGCGTTTGCGCGCGGATGTAGAATCTTCACTGGCTCATCGTCAATCCATCAAAGTAGTGTACAATTCGTTAATTCCGGGCGAACTTTGTCTGCCTGATGAATATCAACTCTGGCGCTTCAATTTGCGTATCCCTGATAAAAAGAAGACGATGGACGCCATCTTCCAGGAGAACTTGTTTGCAAGTTCTCACTATGCATCCCTTGCCAACATCATGAGCGATGATTTCTGTCCCAACGCACAGGAATTAGCCGATCATGTCATTAATCTTTTCAATGATACCCACTATACCGTCGAAATGGCTGAGAAAACATCTCGGATCATTCTGAGGAGTTTGTAATCCATATGCCTGTTGATTTTAACCGTCCCATTCCCGTCGGTAAGGAACTCGACTATATCGCGCAAGCTGTCCGAAGCGGGCATATTTCCGGCGACGGCCCATTCACCAGGAAATGCAGCGCGTTGCTTGAACAGGACCTCGGCGTTCCGAAAGTTTTATTGACCACTTCGTGCACACACGCGCTGGATATGTCTGCGATTCTTTTGGATATTCAATCCGGCGATGAAGTGATCATTCCCGACTTCACTTTTGTCTCAACGGTAAATGCCTTTGTCCTGCGCGGCGCCAAGCCAGTCTTTATTGACGTTCGAGCGGATACCCTCAATTTGGATGAATCCAAGCTCGAGGCTTTGATCACGCCGCGCACCAAAGTGATTGCCCCTGTCCATTATGCGGGTGTGGGCTGTGAAATGGATAAGATCACCGCGCTCGCCTATCAACATGGGATTGCGATTGTCGAAGATAATGCGCATGGACTGTTTGGAAAATACAAAGGCAAATATCTTGGAACCTTCGGCGCCCTCGCGGCTCAATCGTTCCATGAGACGAAGAACTTCAGCAGCGGTGAAGGCGGCGCGTTGCTGATCAATGATCCAGCGTTGGCGGAGCGCGCCGAGATCATCCGCGAAAAAGGGACGAATCGTTCGCGTTTCTTCCGCGGGCAAGTGGATAAATATACATGGGTGGATATCGGTTCTTCGTTCCTGCCATCCGATATTCTGGCGGCGTATCTTTACGGTCAATTGGAACAACGCGAAAGAATCCAAAGCCATCGAAAAAATCTTTGGCAAACTTATCAAGCTGGTCTAACAGACTGGGCGGATCAACATGATGTGCAACTCCCGACTGCGCCCGATGANNAGTCATATCATATGTTCTACATGCTCATGCCAAATCTTGATCTGCGCCAGAGACTCATCATGTATTTGCGTGAATGCGGCATTTATAGCGTTTTTCATTACCTACCTTTGCATCTTTCCGACATGGGACGCGGCTTTGGTGGACGCGAAGGCGATTGCCCGGTGACCGAGCGCGTCAGCGATCAATTAATCCGCCTTCCGTTTCATAATGTGTTGACCGGCTCGGAGCAGGAACAGGTGATCGAAGCGATTCTGGAATTCAAATTCTGATGCAAAACGTTCTGGTCACCGGCGGCGCGGGGTTCATCGGCTCGAACTTTGTGCGTTATTTGCTTCAGGTTGAGTTGAATGTTCGCGTCCTCAACCTCGACGCTTTGACGTATGCGGGCAGTCTTGAGAATCTAAAAGATTTGCCGGATGAATCGCGGCACACATTTATTCAAGGCGATATATGCGACGGGAAATTAATGGATAAGATTTTTAGCGAATATAAAATTGACACCGTTGTTCATTTCGCGGCCGAATCGCACGTGGATCGTTCCATTCTCGGGCCCGCACCGTTCGTTCAGACGAATATTGTCGGCACGTTTACGCTGCTCGAAGCCGCGCGGCAGGCTTGGGCCGGGGAAGGAATCGGAAAGAGATTTCATCATGTGTCAACGGATGAAGTTTTCGGATCGTTGAATCCAAGCGATCTTGCATTTACAGAATCGACATCGTATGAGCCGCGCTCGCCGTATTCCGCGTCGAAAGCTTCATCGGATCATCTGGTGCGCGCTTATTTTCATACGTATGGATTACCTGCCACGATTACGAATTGCTCCAACAATTATGGCCCATATCAATTCCCTGAAAAGTTAATTCCGTTGATGATCTTGAACGCCTTGCAGGGAAAACCACTGCCGGTTTACGGCGATGGAAAACAAATCCGCGATTGGCTTTATGTGGAAGATCACTGCGAAGCGATTTATCTCGTTTTGAAAAATGGCAGGCCGGGCGAAACCTATAACATCGGCGGCGGCAATCAGCCTTGTAACATTGACCTCGTGCATGAACTTTGTTCCATCCTTGATGAACTCAAACCAATTTCCAAATCGTATAAAGAGTTGATCACATACGTTCCAGATCGCCCGGGACATGACCGGCGTTATGCAATGGACATTACGAAAATACAAAACGAATTGGGGTGGATCCCGATGCATGACATCGAAACCGGTTTGCGCGCGACGGTGAAGTGGTATCTCGATCACATGGACTGGGTTGAAATGATCATGAAACAGGAACGCTTCAGCGATTGGCTTGAACATAATTACACGCGGAGGGGCAGATGAAAGGAATCATTCTTGCGGGTGGACGCGGCACGCGTCTTTATCCGTTGACGCTCGGCGTGAGCAAACAAATCCTGCCGGTCTATAACAAGCCGATGATTTATTATCCGNNCCGCCATTCCAGCGTTTGCTCGGCGACGGAAAGAAATGGGGAGCTTCGTTTTCCTATGCGGCACAATCGGAGCCGCGCGGCCTGGCCGATGCTTTCATCATCGGAAAAGATTTTATCGGAGGCGATTCGGCTTGTTTGATTCTCGGCGATAATATTTTCTT
>PLNY01000313.1 GCA_003141915.1 Anaerolineae bacterium
TCCCGAGGAACTTCTTTGATCCTTGTTACATTTGTGTCGCTTCTAACATAAACATATATGGCCGGATTAACAAAAGGAGTGGATTTATATGGAAACACCTTTCCCCAGGCAATCATACAGGTACCAACAGAAGTAAACACATCGATCCCCATACGTATCAGTTCGAGGCCGGGCTGCATAAATGAAAAATGGGCAATATATAAAGTTATGACTGAATTCGGTTCGGTAGTTATATTTTCATAATCGATAAGCCCCGCCACACAAATGGTCCTGCCATAGTATGATTTTGGATCATTTTCTATCCCATTGAGATTGGAATGGCAGTCAGCGTATTTTGTTAATCCAAACTGCGTTTGTGCAATCGTCGTTTGAACAGAATCATCGAACGGCGCACAAGCCGATAATAATAGCGCAATAAGCAAGATCAGTCTTTTCAACATTAATACTTCCACTTGAGAGTTATTGGTGATCGCGTCGATGGCTTTTTTTATACTGAAATCTTTGCCGAGTATAGGACGGATTAATTTTTATGGCAAGCAAAAAATGTCATTGTGAGCCGTTATCGGTTGAGCGGGACTAAAGTCCTTGCTCAATTCATGAAAGCCCGCAAGGCTTTGTTGGCTGAAGCGTGGACTTCGAGTCCCCGCCGAGCAAAATTATTTTTTATTGCAAGCGAGAAATGTCGAAGGTCAAGACGCTATAGATTTATTGAGAGATTTTCTCATATAGAAACAAAGCAACGCATCAAGGTAAATTATTTGCTGTATGGTATAGGCATTAAGCTATAGTCTTTATAAGACCGTTGCATCTTATAAAGTCGTGTAGATGCTTTAGCAAGTATTTTGGCAATTTTTCCGCAGTCTTCAGAAAGCATGGAACATCCAAAATAAATTGCCGTCAATGCCTTGGGATCATATTCAAAGGGCTTACCACCAACGTCAAGAATTAGACGCCATTCGTTTTCATACTTCCAATTTAGGGATTTTGTTCTTAATATATCATCAGGAATTCCTTCACTTTCATCTTTTAAATAGTAAGAAAAAGGAAGTGATGGATATTTTTCACTATAGATAACACGGCGCAATTGTTCTGTATCGAGAAAAGGGGCGTAATTGGTATCGAATTCTAAGCAAAATCCCTTGTGACCATTGGCATAATGCGACCACATAAGAATATTATCCAAGTTGTCTTCTGTAAAACATGCTACTCCCAATTTACTAATTTCATTATTAATTCTCTGTCTCATTTGATTTTCAAAAATCTCATAAATATGATCCTTCCATGATTGCTTCGGTTTCCCATTAACAAAGAAAGTCTCCTTTATGGCAGTAGCTTGGCTTTGGCTTTGAATATTACGTTTATCTAAATTTACCTCATAAAATTTCTCAAAATCTTCATCCGTCCAATCAAGAACAAAAGGAATTTCCAAATCAAACGGATCATTTAGTTCTGCTGGTTTCGGAAACCAAAGCTGATTGCGTTTTAGGTTTTGAATTGAATGTCCTTCTTTATCAAGAGCCTGAAATTTATATAATTTGGGCGGGATATTTTTTACCATATCTTTACATCCTTACTTTCGATAAAGAAAGTATAACAAATTTGCCTTTAGCCAAAAAGCTAAAGGCAATTATTTTCTTAAAAAGCTCCTCGGCGAGGAGTTGCAACTCGAACGTAGCTGTTACAGCTATTCGCAATACTCTTTACTTTCCCGTCCCCAGCATCTCTTCGCTGACTTCATCCAATTTCAAACTGATAATTTGACTCGCCGAGTCGCGGCCCATCGTCACGCCGTAGATCACATCCGCGGCTTGAACGGTGTTGCGGTTATGTGTGATGACGATGAACTGCGTATCTTTGCTCAAATCCACCAGCAGATCGCGGAAGCGACCCACGTTGGCTTCATCGAGCATCGCGTCCACTTCATCCATCACACAGACCGGCGTGGGCGAAACTTTGAGCAACGCGAAGACCAGCGCGATGGCAGTCAGACTGCGCTCGCCGCCGGAGAGCAACGACAAGCCCTGTTCGCGTCGTCCCGGCAAACGCGCTTCAATTTCGATTCCCGTTTCAACGAGATTATCGGGATCGGTCAATGAAAGGTGAGCCGATCCGCCGCCGAACAAACGTGTGAAGATGGCGCGGAATTGTTTATCCACGGCTTCGTAGGTGCGCGCAAATTCCTGACGAGTCAATTCATCCAACTCGCTGATCACTTGACGCAAATCGGCTTCGGCGTGATTCAAATCCTGAACCTGCGTGGACATAAATGAATAACGTTCCGATTCTGAATCGAATTCCTTTTTCGCATCGGGGTTGATGGCGCCCATTCGTCGCAATTGCGCGCGTTGCTGCGTCATGTGTTCTTCAAGTTCAGGCGGCAGTTGCATCACCACCGGCAGTTGTTCCACCAACCCTTCAAACGGCAGTGGCACCGGACCTTCGATGTTCGCGGCATATTCAAAGGAGACGAGTCCAAAATCATCCACGATCTTATCACGCAGATTATCCAAGCCTTCTTCGCGTCGCACCAAATCCAATTGCGTTCCTCCAAGCGCGCGCTCCGCCGATGCAAGATTTTTCTGCGCGTTCGTTTCGACTTCCTGCAAGCGTGTCTCTTCCTGCTCAGCGGTTTCCAAATCTTTTTCAACCGGTTCGATTTGAACGCGCAGTTCTTCGATTTGTTTGTGCATCACGCCTTCGCGTTCGCGCAGGATGGATTTCTCTTCGTCCAATTCTTTCAACAAATTTTCCGTCTCGCCCAGCTTCGCCTGCACATCTTGTTGTTGCGAAACAAAACGATCCATCGT
>PLNY01000457.1 GCA_003141915.1 Anaerolineae bacterium
CCCCTTTCGGCGATGGGCAAAACTCTCGATGGGACCATATTTCTGAAGCTCAATAAGCGCCAGATCGAATCTCTGCCAACTTTTCCAGTGCACAGACGCTGGTCTTGATAGTCTAATGATTGACAAAAGGAATTCAGCATGAACGATCAGCAACCTTGGAAGTTCAACTGCAATAAATGCGGCAGTCATGAATTGACCATCACTCATGTTTGGAGCATCGAGGCTGGGACTGACAGCGAACGCTGGCGTGAATGGGGACCGCTCAAGGACAATCATCACTGGCAATATGAGTTTAAGGAAAAGATCGAAGAAAATGCAGATGATGAGGTTCAGCGCGGCGACTTCGGTGAATTCGAGGATGATGACTCTGATTCTGAGCCGGAAGAGTATGAAATCAATGAAAGCGAGACGGAACGGGAAAGCGATGAGTTTTTTATAAATTGCGGGAATTGTGATCGCGAGATTGAATTCGGATGGTCAGAGCCGGATCGTCGCGGTCTCATCTTGCCGGTTGAATTTTCGGATTTCAATTCTCGTGAAAGCTGGCCGGACCCCAAATATGTGGATGCGTGGCAGAAGAGGGGTTGGATTCGAACCGGACATATCCAGGATTGAGCTCCCTCCCCCAAGTGGCGGAGAACAATACTCCCCAGCCGCAGGATACAGGCTGCGAGCATTGACTGTAAAATGAAAAGAGTTGCAAAAGGTTTCGTAACTCTCAAGCCTGCCAAGCCTCATTTACGTAACAGGCCAGTCTGGCCAGATCCGGAGAAAAGATGTGAAGAAGACACTATTCATTTTCGCTTTAATGGCCGTAATGTTTATTATGGTCGCGGGCTGTGCTTCGAGTAAGGTTGTACAAGTCAATACGCCTGCACCGAATACACAAGCCGGTACGCCCGCTCCCAACGGTCAAATTAATGTTCCGGGTGTAAACATACAGGTCTATGCACCAGGTCCGAATCCAATGGTCAATACACCGGATGGGCATGGAGCACCCGCCAATATCTGGCTGGGATTGTGGCATGGGATCATTTCTCCAGTGATCATCGTACTATCGTTCCTTCATAAGAACGTGCAGATGTACGAGGTGCATAATGATGGGAGCCTGTATAACCTTGGTTTCTTTCTCGGAGTCTTCCTCTGGGCGGCTGTGATTGGCCTCCTGGTTGGTCGACGCTAACAACCACGCCGTGCAAGCAAATTAAGTCAGTAAACACATGAACAGTCCATCCAATAGCATTTTCATATATAAGTAAAAAGGAGATTCTAATGAGTACTATGTATATTTTAGTCGCTGCAGTTGTGATCGTGGTGATCATGGGTATCATATTGGGTCCCATTTTTGCCCGACGTAAACGTTCAGATCGGTTCCACGATAAATTTGGAGCCGAGGAGTATGATCGCACGGTCGAGACAGCGGGGAATGAGAAGAAAGCACAAAAAGAGCTGAATGAACGACAGAAGCACGTCGAGTCTTTGAATATTCGCCCGCTTTCAGTCAAAGAGCGCGAGCGTTATCAGGTTGATTGGACCACAGTCCAGGGAAAATTTGTCGACCAACCCGCGGAGGCGACTCAAGAGGCGGACCACCTGATCATGGAAGTGATGGCATTGCGCGACTATCCAGTATCTGATTTTGATCAGCGGGCGGCCGATATCTCGGTCAATTATCCTGCTTTGGTGACGAATTACCGCGCGGCGCGCGAGATCGCCATCAAGAATAAGGAACACAAGGCAGATACTGAAGATTTAAGACATGCGCTGATTTATTACCGTTCTCTGTTCGATGAACTTCTCAAGGCAGACACAGTTGTTCCAGAAAAGAATTAAGCTCGGTAATATATTCGCATCTTTTTAAGACATTACTCCACCTCCCCCAAGTGGCGGAGAACAAAACTCCCCAGACGCAGGATGCGTCTGGGGAGTTTCTATTGTACTATGAGTGTATGACCCGCGTATTTCTCGCCGATGGTATATCTGAAGAACGTTCATCTCTGCGACTCATGTTGTTAGATCTGAATATGGAAATTGCCGGTGAAGCCGCCGACTGGTCCACCACCTTGGCTCAGGCGCCCATCAGCCGTACCGACATGTTATTGGTGGATTGGGATTTACTCCCCAGCGTCGCGCCAACTGCGGCTCTGAGCGAACTCCGCGAGGCTTGCCCGGAGGCGCTGGTCATTGTCCTTATCAGCCATCTGGACGCCCGTCAGCAAGCTGCACTTTCTGCTGGCGCCGATGCGTTTATCAGTAAAGGTGAGATGCCTGAGCGTGTGGCCGAACGCTTGAAAACCGTCGCCGCAAGCATCCCTATTTGATGATGCCAGTTGGCTGATCAGAAGGACTGGAAAACCGGCGCATTAAGCTGTCCCGAGCGCCGGCGCAAACTGGGACAGCTTTTTTCAGATGATCGGAGGATCAACTTATGAACAAGGATATATTGGAAGGCAAATGGAAACAAATGCGAGGCGAGGCCAAAGGGTGGTGGGGCAAACTCACGGACGATGATCTGGATCGGGCCGCCGGTAAGTTCGAGGTACTGGCTGGCTTGCTTCAGGAAAAGTATGGTTATAGCCGCCAGCGTGCAGCCGATGAAATCGATAAGCACGTGAAGGAGTATGAAACCAACCTGAAGAAGAAGACCGCACCCGCCCCCGGTAAATAATCGGAGTGGTGTCACAACTCCTTCTCAAGGAGAAGGAGTTGGATTAGTAAAAAACACACGGTATTCCGTGCAACTCAAGCATTCGTCAAGGAGATAAAAATGAACATTCTTATATACCTCGTCGTTGCGGCAGTCATCGGTTGGATCGCAACCATGGTCATGCATGACAATTCGAACTTGCTGATCAATATCATTATCGCCGTCATCGGCGCGTTCCTGGCTGGCTATTTCCTCAGCCCCATCTTTCACGTTGGGACGATCAATAGCGCTTTCACCATTCCCACCATGCTGGTTACCCTGTTAGGCGCCATCATCCTGCTGGCGATCGTCAATTTGTTCCAACGAGGACGCGCTCGCTAACAGTTAGCTTTATTGTGATATCAGAAAAATTCCCGAACACAAGAAGGCTGGTTGCGCTGCCGCAATCATGTTGCAAAGTTAAGCGGAACAACCGGCCAAGGTGCCTTAACGAGGATGGTCCCTTTAATATGTGGCCCATGCTTAGAAAGAAAGTTCAAAATGTCAAACGACAGAACGACACAAGTCAGCTCTTCACAACGAGACCCGGAACGCGAACAACGCATCTTTACTTTTAAAGCTACACAATTGATCTGGCTGTTGTTCGGCATCCTTGAGGCGCTCATCGCGCTTCGCATCGGACTGAAGCTGATCGGGGCCAATCCCAATAGCCCGATCGTTGCCCTGATCTATGGGTTTACCTACCTGTTCCTGTTCCCCTTTGCCGGATTGATCGGCTCGCCAACCTATGGCAACATGGTACTAGAACTATCTTCCATGTTCGCTATGCTGATCTATGGCCTGATCGCGTGGGTTATAGAAAGAACAGTCTGGTTGATCTTCTACCGCCCGAATGGGCCCGCTGTGGCCACCACTCAAACCACGACCAGCGAGCACCATACGACGCCATAAAAGAAGGGAGGTAAGAATGGATAATTCGATACGTGTCGAACAAGGGTCTAACGTACAGCCACCGAACAGCTTTTTAGTCAGCAGCCTGCTGTTACTTGATCGCATCGAAAAATGGCTGGCTGGTTTCTTTCAGATGACTCAAGAAGAACAAAAGGATGCCGGCATTTATTTTGATGATCAAAGCGACAAGTAAGATCAAGCCAAGTGATTTGGCTTGCGTATTCAATAAGAGAATTACAAAAGAAACTCATCACATTCAAACGATAAGGAGAAAATAAAATGGTCAACGAGAATCAAGTACCCGAATATCATAATAACAATATTTTAGGCGTTTTAATCGGTCTGGTGATTGGCGCCTTGGCCGGTGCTATTACGATGCTGCTGCTGGCGCCGCAATCTGGAGAAGATACCAGAATGCAAATCCAGGAAAAAGGCATCGAACTGCGCGATCGAACCAACGTAATGATGGGAGATGCCATGGCGCAGGTGCGCTTGGATAGGAACAAAATCACCATGGGTGGACGCCAAAAAGCGCAAGAATTACTGCACCAAGGTCAAGCGCTGGTGGTTGAGCAATTAGAACATGTATCCGAAGCCGCGCAGGCTGGAAAAAAGGCAATTCAAAGCTCTTAAGGCTGAAGAGGACGACGCGCATCAATCTGACGAAAGGATAGCAATCAAGCTGATATTAGTTCCATGATCTTCGTAGCTAGCGATTCTATCCAAGACTAACTGAAAGGAGAGATTGAAATGAACCTTGAAAAAATAAAATGGATTCTGTTGGCCGTTTATCTAATCCTGGCAGGCTTGGTCCTTTTGGGCGTGAATCTCGGTGGCAACATTATTAGTGTCATCGCAGGGATCTGCGCCATCATTGCCGGCGTTTTGTTCCTGATCAACCGCTAATCTCAATATCTTGCAAGAGCACAGTCTCCTTTTGGGAGGCTGTGCCCTTGCATGGACTTTTTCCCATCTACTTAACGATCTTTTATTTTGAAACATGGAAGCCGATTGAACAAGAGGAGTACATATGTTCCCAGCACAAATGCCACAAACCGATAGCGACGAATTATTAAGATGCAAAGATTTAAGCCGCTCAATGGTAGAAGAGCAGATGAGTCAAAACGAAAACACCAAAACGGATATAGACCTGATGCACGAAGTGGATCACGCACTATGGAGAGATGCTGCTTTCCGAGCTACGGACTATGACAATATCGATGTGCAGGTAAGGGACGGGATCGTCCACCTCAATGGTCACGCAAGTAGTTTGACAAACCTGCATCAAGCTGAAAGATCACTTCAAACTATTCCCGGCCTGCGAGGCGTGAATAACCACTTGATTCCAGATGATCAACTTTTAGCCGAAGTGTCCACGGCGTTGGGTTCGCTCGAAAGTGCTTACGACTGCAAATTTTTCACAGGCGTTTCGCACGGAGTGGTGTTGGTGAGTGGGAATGTAGAGAACAAAAATATAAAATTGTTGGCAGAGAAGTGCGCAGCCAGCAATCCAAATGTCCGCGGAGTCATTAATAGCATCCGCACCCCAGGGGATGATTTGAACTCGCTGGAAGAACCATTCATGCAGCCCATCATAGATGAGGAGATTTTCTTTCATGATGGGATTTCCGGTACCGTACAACAGGTGATCATTAACCCGGATAATCGGCGAGTGGTTGCGATGACCCTCCGAGGCCGGTTTGAGAATCAACGGCAGGAGCTCAAATCCCTGAACAACGGCGAAACCCGGCCTGCAGAGCGAACTATTATCCTCTCCATGAATTCAGTCCGTTATCTGACCAAGGTCTCAGGATTTCTATATATTAATAGTAATGAGAAAAATCGGTATATGGATTTCGATTCTACTTACTTCTTTACCCCTAAAAAGGATTGGAAGGCTCCCTATCCATATTGCCCTGATGATGTGCTTTTCCTCATTGAACCGCAGGATGTGAAGGATCAAATTCTACAACAGTTTCCTGAGTCTCAAATTCTGATGGGGTTGAAAGATCAACTGCTGAGAGAACAACTTCCCGCCAATGACAGCCTCGGCGGATAAGAATGAAGAAAAAACGCAGCCACAAATCAATTGCCCTGTTAAACTGCTGACAAGTTCAGGACGATGGCCAGGCCAACATGCCTGAATCGATGAATCCCGAATCGGAAGAAACCGCAATTGAACTCATCGACATCCTGCGCTGGTAGAATGATGGCGGACAAATCATACAAACTGCGCGCATAAGCAGCCAGTCGGATTCGGAATTAATGAACAGGAAATATAAAGCAATACTCAAAAGGAATGATATGTTAACCACACCTCTGATCGAAACTACCAAATTTGCAATTCTCGCTTCTGATGTTCAAATTAAACGCACCATGCAAGCATTGGAACTCAACAATATTCATGTCATCGTGACCGAGAACGGTGCAGATGCAAAAAAGAGACTGTTTGAAATAATCCCTGCCGATGCAGAAATCTTTACTTCCAGTTCAGTTACGCTGAATGCTTTAGGCATTACCGAAGAGATTGATGAGTCTGGTCACTATAACTCTGTAAGAGCAAGAATGGCATTGATGGATCGCAAGACCCAGAATCGTGAGATGCAGAAGTTGGGCGCAACTCCTGATTATATGATTGGCAGTGTTCATGCA
>PLNY01000155.1 GCA_003141915.1 Anaerolineae bacterium
CTGTATCACTGCGTAAGGCCGTCCTGATAAATCTATTGCAACATGCGCCAATGTTTCATCCATCGGCGCAAAGCAGTCACCCATGCGGAAAATGCCTTTTCGGTCGCCGAGTGCTTTATCGAAGGCTTGTCCCAATGTCAGCGCGATATCTTCGACGGTGTGATGCGGATCAATTTGAAGATCGCCGCGCGCGCTGACGGATAAATCGAACAATCCATGGACCGCGAGATGAGTCAGCATGTGGTCGAGAAAACCGAGGCCGGTAGAAACTTCGTGCTGACCTGATCCGTCCAAATCCAGTTTGATCGCAATTTGCGTCTCGTTTGTTTGCCTTGCTACTTCAGCAGTTCGCATGATTACTCCTTTAACGCTTTAATCAGCGCGTCCGTATCCTGCGGTCTGCCCACACTGATTCGAATGGCATCGCGCAGACTGGGCTTGTTGAAATAGCGGATAAAGATTCCATGTTCCTGCGCCAGCCGTGACTTAAGCTCTGCCGCGTCGCGCCCGACGATCTGACACAAAATAAAATTGGATCGCGTTGGATATGGTTTTAAATACGGAATTTCCTGCAATGCCGCGAATAGACGCGTCCGTTCATTCTTCAATTGTTCAACCACCTTAGCTAATTCATCGGCATGTTCCAGTGAAACCTGCGCGGCGATGCTGGCCGCCACGTTGACATTATAGGGCTGCTTGGATTTCCACAAGGTCGGCATCAGCCAGAGGGGGAATGCGCCATATCCGATTCGCAGACCGGCCAATCCTGCCCATTTACTGAACGTACGCAGCACTACCAAATTTTCCCGCGACGGAACTTCACGAATGCGACTCAAATCTGCGCCGAGATTCTCACCGGCAAATTCGATATACGCTTCATCCAAAACAATTAAGATGGGCAGAGACAACAATTCATCCATCACATCGCGCGCAATCATTGATCCATCGGGATTGTTGGGCGACGTGATAAAAAATAATTTCGGATGAAATGCTTCCACGGCTTTGCGGATGGATTTCATATCGAGGGAAAAGTCGGCATGGCGCGGAACTTCGATACAGCGCCCTGCGTTGAGCTCTGCATCGAAAGAATACATCCCGAATGTCGGCGGACACGAAAGGATGCAATCATTCGGCTTGAGAAAGACGCGCATGAGCAGGTCAATCAACTCGTCCGCGCCCGAACCGGCTAAAAGATATTCAGCGGGCACGCCGGTAAATGCCTCAAGCGATTTTCGCAGCGCGCGGCTTTCAGGATCGGGATAGATGTGCGGAAAATCCAATTTACCGAGCGCTTCGCGGACAACAGGCAAAGGTCCATAAGGATTTTCATTTGCATCCAACTTGATGATTTGATCGGGACTGCGTCCGATTCGCGCCGATAGAATTTCAAATGGCTCAATCGGTATGTACGGAGGCAAAGATTCCAAATGGGATCGGACGTTCATGCTGACCTCCGGCTGCGCGCCAACGCGGCGTTAGCGTGCGCATCCAACCTTTCCGCATCTGCAAGCACCGCGGCAATCGGACTGATCGTCTGCGCGGTGTTTTCATCGAGCGCCACCAGGCTGACAATCTTAACGAAATCCCACACATTCAGCGGAGAGGCGAAACGCGCCGAACCGCCCGTTGGCATCACGTGACTCGGTCCCGCCAGATAATCGCCCAGCACTTCAAAGGAATGTTCGCCCATAAATACGCCGCCTGCGTGATTAACTTTTTCCACCCAACGCCACGGATCGCGCACCGAGAGTCCGAGATGCTCGGGGGCGTATTCATTGGCTAATTGCACAGCCTCATCCAGGTCACGGGTCAGAATCGCGCCGCCACGATTTTCCAGCGAAGCGATGATGATTTCCGCGCGTCCGCGCTGTTCGATTTGCTGTGCAATTTCAGCTTGTACATTCTCGATGAGACTCTGCGAAGGCGTCAGTAGAATCGCAGAAGCCAGCAGATCATGTTCAGCTTGAGCCAGCAAATCCGCGGCGACCCATTTTGGATTCGCTGATTCATCCGCGATGACCACGGTCTCTGTGGGGCCCGCCAGCCCATCAATGCCAACCACGCCATAGACTTGCCGCTTCGCCAGCGTGACAAATAGATTACCTGGACCGAAGATTTTATCTACGGGATGAATCGTTTCGGTTCCATATGCCAGCGCGCCGATGGCTTGCGCGCCGCCCAGCAAATAGATTTCATCCACCTGTGCGATGGCACAGGCCGCGAGAATGATCGGATCAACCGGTAATTTGGAATTCATCAACGAACGATTCGGCGGCGTGACCACGACGATTTCTTTTACGCCCGCCACGCGCGCAGGAACCGCGCTCATCAAAACCGAGGACGGCAACGGCGCGGTTCCGCCCGGAACATAAAGACCGACGCGCTGGATCGGGCGGATGATCTGTCCGAGCGTGCCGCCCAACTCATTGGTAAACCAGGAGGTCAACGGCTGGTGGCGATGAAACGCTTCGACGCGCGCCGCAGCTTGTTCGAGCGCTTTGCGTTGGGCGGGGGAAACGGAGTCCAATGCGGATTGAATTGAATCTTTTGAAACGGGAGCCGGTTTGAGGTCGAGGCCATCGAGGCGCTGTGTCCATTTTTGTAGAGCAAGATCCCCATTGGTTCGCACGTCTGAGAGAATTCGCGAGACAGCTTGATCGGGAGTCAGTGAATCGCCGAAAAGCTGCGCGATGCTGTCCCGCACGCGTTGACTGACCGGAAATTCATCAGGCGGTGTGCGTTTGAGGATGGTCTTTTTTGCAGTTTGTGGATCGTATTGTTTGATCATAGAGACTCCGATTTCAACGCGTCGAGCATGGCCTTGTAACGCGGCGGTTCTTCTTCAAAAATATAAGTGACCGGCGAAACGATGATGCCGCTGCCGCCGATGGAACGCAACTCGGCGATGGCTTGCGGCAGAAGATCGCGATGCACAACCACTGTGACCGAAAACCAATGGGAGGTCGCGTCTCTCACGACGATTGGACTAATGGTCGGTCCCTGCAAACCGCTGACAATGGTTTGCGCGAACATCTTTTTGGCAATCGCCTCGGGACTCTCGCCGCGCATGTTGGCAATCACCAGCAGATTCGCTTCGGCGCGCAAATGCGCTTCGATATATTCCAACAAACGACGCGCCATTTCAAGCGCCTCGGGACGCGTTCGCAACGCTTTGCGATTGGCGATCAACGCGGCTTGCGAGGGCTGGATGACGCCATCCGGCAGAGGACGCAAACGGTTATCCTGCAAGGTTTGACCCGACGAGACGAGGTCGGAAATCATGTCGGCGTAACCGATGGTCGGCGCGATTTCGAGCGTGCCTTCCGCGGCAATCAACGCATGAGGAATTTGATGTTGGTTCAGGAAACGTTCGGTGAGGACTGGAAATTTTGTCGCCACGCGCAGAGGACGGTTCAATGAGGCGGAATAGTCTTTCAACGTGGCAACGTTCTTCACTGAATTCCACGCTTCAGGGACTGCGAGAGTGAGAGCGCAGGATCCGAAGCCAAGCTCATCGTGCAGGATGATGACATCACCGCGCGTTGCGTCGCCGCGCTTTTCTTCGATCACATCAATACCGGTGATGCCGAAGTCCACGCTGCCTTGCCGCACACTGACAACGATATCGCCCGGCCGCTGGAAGAGAACGCCCAAGTCGGGCAGGGCGGGAATGGCGGCCACATATTGCCGCGGATTGGGCTTGAAGACGCGGAGTCCAACATCGGATAGAAAATCCAATGCTCCGCTTTCGAGACGGCCTTTGGAAGGAAGGGAAAGTCGAATAACTTGTTGTGATGGCATGAATTAATCCTTATCGCGAAATTTAAATTTAACGGAAAGCGAAAGCCCCCGATCATGGACCGGGGGCTGATAAATCGAAGTACGCTATCCTGTTATTTGCCTAGTGCAGGTACGCGCACAAAAATCTCCCGGTCTTTCGGGGGTTTTCGTGATGGGCATGATGGTGCATGTGCGCGAATCTGATTTCCATATTGGGCGGGAGTATACCTGTGCAAACGGAATTTGGCAAGAGTCGATTTGTAATAAATTTTAAGAACCTCTCATGAAATTATAGGGATGCTGACGAACTAAAATTTTCAAAGATTTATTAAGTGAGGCAAATAGCCAACGATGGCGAAGAAGATAACGATTAGCAAAAGTTGGGCCAGCGGATAATAACTGGCTTTATCAAACAGCCTGGCCGCGTGGCGTCTATCTCTCGATTGATATAGTTGAAAACCCGGTCGCAAAAGCAAAAAGAATCCGGCGAGCACACTAACGAGCAGGTAGGACCAACCGAGGTGGATGGGCGAAATCAACGGCAAAAACAGGCTCGTAATAACTGAAAGCGTCAGTGAGATGATCACGATAAGCCCGGTCTTTTCCGAGCCGAATAGAAGGGGAATGGTTTTCGCATGGACACGTTTATCTTCCTCTACGTCATTCCAGTCCGCCGGGATATTTTGCCCTCCCACTTCCCAAAAAAGCAGCCAGATGATTTGCAGAATCAGAAAACGCAAAGGCGGATTGGCATTCACAACGAAAACTGCCGCAAGCGGCCCACTAACCTTGACCAGACCGCTTACCAGCGTCCGTAAATACGTCACCTTGAACAAAAGACAATAAATGATTTCCAATCCGGTAGCGGCGATGAAAATCGCAATGATTGCAGGATTAAGCAAATAGGAGCCGATAAGGGTCAACACGAACCAGAAGACGAACCACATCATACCGCTCCGATAGCTGAGCACGTTCTGCGCCAGCGGATAGCGCATGTCGGAGGCTTCCACAGAATAACCCTGATTGATTCCCTCGCCGGAAAACTTTTCGCGATCCATCCGAATGCCGACCAAATCATTCAGCGCATAGATGGCCGTATAACCGGCAAATGCCGTGAACAACGACAAAAGAATAATTTGCCACTGCGGAAATTTTCCCAACCATAATAAAGCGCAAAAGGCAGGCGCGGCAATATCCAAAATGCCATGAGTCGTTCTAGAGAGCGCTAAAAATCGTTTCATGTGCTAGGCCTCCAAGTGGAATCATCTCTTGATAAAATGCATCATGTAATTTACATCTTCTTTTGCATCGACAACTTTAAACTTTCGGGTGAAGGGGTTGTATATCAAGCTGGAAAGCCTTACAAATTCCAGACCATTTTCCTGTGCCCAGCTTTTTAACTCTTGTGGACGAATTAGTTTATCGTATGTGTGGGAGCCTCTTGGCAGAAGGCGCAAAATGTATTCGCCGCCGACAATGGCAAACAAAAATGCCTTCGGCGTGCGATTGATGGTCGAGAAAAAGGCATGTCCATCCTTTTTAAGCGCCTGTGAACAAGCGGCAATAATTTTTTCCGGCTCCGGCACATGCTCCAACATTTCCATACACGTCACCGCGTCAAAATGGCCTGTGTTTTTTAAAGCAATTTCTTCAGCGCTTTCATACCGATAATCAATACTCAGGCCCTGCCCTTTGGCGTGTTGTCTTGCCACTTCCAGAGATGCCTGAGATAAATCAATCCCTGTTACTTCCGCACCTGATTTCGCAAGCGCCTCCGATAGAATACCACCTCCACAGCCCACATCCAGCACTTTGGGAGCGCGCACATGGACGGCATCCATAATGAATTTTGTGCGCAATGGATTGATGGTATGAAGCGTTCCCATTTCCCCTTTGAGGTCCCACCAAATATTGGAAACCTTGTCAAATTTATTGATTTCGTTATCGTCAGCGTTCTCGAATTTCGTCATGTTTCACAACCATTCTATTTTTTAACATTCTTGTAGCGGATTGAATCTCATCTGGTTTTATATCGTTGATAAAAACACAGTTTCCGATTCCATCCGGCATAGGCACTCTTTGCAATCTGTTGCGATGGTGGACGCGCTCTTCCAAAGATTGCCACAATTGGACCGGGTCGAGAATACCCGCATCCAGCGCGATTCCGAGTTTGGAAATCAGGTTGAATATCCTATCGGTATCATCCTCTGATAAAACGCCTCGCGCCTTTGCAATTAGCACCGAGATCGCAATATCCAGCAGGACCGCCTCGCCATGAAGCAAATGTGCATCGTGACGAGTCTCAAGCCCATAGCTGAATGTGTGACCAAAGTCCACCTTGCGCGCCAGGTTTTGTTCAAATAAATTGGGCTGAAGTTCTTCGAGCATCCCGCTAATCGCACGGTCCAGGATAGAGCCGCCGATATCGTCCTGGAAGCGGGCAGTCACGCTGTTTGCTCCATATAGTTCCAGCAGGGAGAACAGTTCAGCGTCTTTGATGACGGCTAATTTGATAATCTCGCAAACGCCATTCAAAATGTGACGTTCTGGCAGAGTCTTCAGAAAGGATTTATCCAAAAGAACCCTGAGCGGCGGCTCAAACGATCCCAGACGATTCTTGTGACCGTTGAAATTGATACCGGCTTTGATCCCGAGTGAAGCGTCAACATAACCCATCAAGGTTGTCGGGACCTTGATGTGCGGCACGCTCCGGCGATAGCTGCTGGCAACAAACCCAACAACATCCGTCAACACGCCGCCGCCGATGGCAATGATCGGCTCATCTCTACGATGGATCGGAAAAGAATCCAATTCGCCCAGAATGGAGAGGTAATTTTCCATGGACTTATTCTCCTCTCCGCTGGGAAAGGTGATAATTTTTGTATCAATCCCGTGATACTCAAAGTAATTCCGTATCTCGGCAGAATAGAATCTCTCCACATTACCATCGACAACGACGAACCTGCGGGCGTTTTCAATTTTACCCACGGACAACAAAGCATCGTTTTCTGGATGGAAAAGGTTGGGCGTGTTTAAAATTTCATATTCAATAAGGCGCTGAAACGTAACGCGCCACTTGGAAACTTCATTTTTCATACCACGTGCAGCCAGTTGGATTCGGCATCCAACACCTTCCTGGCGACGTTCTGTGCAAGTTCAAGGCTATGATTCTTGTAATTTCCGCATTCCCGGATGCTGGCATAAGGCACTTCTTTTGCGTCCAACATATCGTTTAAAATATTTTTATAAACGCCGCTGATTCTTTGCGCATTGCCTTCGTTCAACAAGACAAGGTAAAAACCGGTCTGGCAACCCATGATTCCCACAGAAAGAAAATTATCCGGGAGGTATTTCCGAAATCCTGCCAGCAGGAAATGTTCCACGGAATGCAATTCGGTTGTGGATAAATAATTTGTATTAGGGCGGTTGATCCGAAGGTCAACACAATAAACCACATCGCCCTTCTCGCCTTCCGAAAAAGAACGCAACTTGACATGTGGCGCTTTCAATAAGCGGTGATCAAGTTCTCCGACTGTATCGGCATCCCAGCCCAATCCTTTAACGTTTACCATAGATGACTCCTGTATTACCGAATGACAAAACCATCTGGAAAATAACGGTTTTTACCTTTGACTCAATTTACTTATACAAACTGCGACAAGTGCCGATAACTATCCGTCAAAGCTTTTTCCCATGAGGCAACATGGTGATACAACTCAACCGAGCCATATCCCGAAAAGCCATGATCGGTCAGTGCCTTGAAGCTGGCCGCGAAATCGAGAGTCCCTTCTCCCGGAATTTCATGAAAATGAACGATACCGGTTAACGTGTTGGCTATCATCTTCTCCACAANNCCAAATAGGCAGCGATGGGCTTGACTCTTTCGAGGACGTCGAAACTCAACCCCGGGACGGAAATCAGGTAAGTGAAAATTTCATCATCGAACGGCGTTGAACCGGCGTATAGACCATTGTAGTCTACGTACGCTAGTGTCCGTTTAATGCCTGCTTGACTCAGTATTGTATCAATGCGTTTCTGTTGTTCTCTTGCAGGTTTTTCATCGCAAAAATAAATTGGGTGGTTTCTATCTACCAGCAAATAATCGGCATTTTCGGGAAAGTAAATTAGGTAACTCGCAAAATCCAGGTCAAGCTTCAGGGCTTCAGCCATTTTGATTATTTTTAAGTTGTAACCCTCTTGTGCATCGGAGATATGCAGATAGCGTGTATAGGATGCGGCTTGTCCCAGGGCGGCGACGTAGTTATGCTCCGAGCAGTACATGTGGCATATGTCCAAATGTAATTTGAAGCGCGGGGAATTGATTTCGTTGACCAGGTCGATACCCTGTTCCACTGTTTCGATGAACATGCCCGGCTCCGGCTCGATTAGCAGAACAATATCTTCGTCGTCTCGAATAGCCCGCACGCACTGATTAATACTATCCACCAGTAATTCGCGCGGATTGACAGACGGATTGTTCACGTGTTCGTCTCTGATGAAGCCGCTTCCAAACGTGACAAGTGAAACGCCTAATTTTCGGGCAACGTGAATGCCTCGTTTGACCAAATCGATTCGCCGCTTTCTACCGGCCAAATCCGGACTCATGAGAGACGGTTCATGCGGCCTCGACGGCGTAAAAAAATGTGAAGCAGTCGCCACGCAAGCAGGCTTTATTCGGGCGGTTTCCAGTTTCTTTTTTATGGTCGCAAGATATTCTTCCGTAAGTTCAAATGGATTGAACTGGTCCCGATGAAAGGAAAGTTCAATTCCTGAATAACCTGCTTGATCCACAACGTTGATTGCGTCCAGGAAGTTCAAATTGGTCAAGCCAAAAGTGCTATAACTTAGTTTGATCATTCCAATTACTCCATAATAAGCTCAACTTAATTTGTCGTTACAGCAGACGAATAAACATTTCCTGAGAAAAAAGGATAAAAACGACACGCTATTTTATTTACTTAGGAGAGTAAGGTCAAGGGCTGATTCGCTTACTATACTGAGCACGGCCACAAACTGCGGTTCTGGTCGAGTAAAAAAGCGCAATTTGTGCCGTTTGGAGTATGGCACTTCAATAGCGTATTCGCATTATAGTTCTTCTCCAACCCTTTTTCTTTATCCGCGCGAATCTGAATCCGCCGAAATCGAACAGCGCACCTTCAAGCTTTTGGACTCATCCCAAGCTGACTCTTGCCAACTGGCGGACTTGCGATGCTTATCGCCTTCCTTGCTTTCCGAAAATATAAATGACCCTGGAAATTACTTTCGCAGTTTCAGGCGCGATGTCAAATCCCGCAGCTGTGTGAAGGAAATCGGCTTGACAAGAACAAGGTCGGCTTGCTCGTAATACATATCACCCATGAGCGCGTCTGCAGTGGCAATGATAATGGTGGTATCTTTAAGCGATGGGTCGGAATGGATTTGCGAGAGCAATTCAGAACCGTCAACGTGAGGCAAATGCATGTCAAGCACGACTAACCCTGGATGGCTTTTCTTGAGCCGGGTTTGCGCAAGCAGGCCGTCCTGAATGATCTCGGTATCGAAGCCTGCCGCTTTTGTAGCTTCGGCAAAAATATTTGCCAGATCAAAGTCATCTTCAATAACTAGAGCGGTATTATTCATAGGTAGTCTCCTTTGAATTCTCAACGGTATTGAGCGGAAGAATGATGGTAAACGAACTCCCTTGCCCTTGTTGGCTCTTCACTATGATTTCTCCCTGCATGAGCTCAACCAATTGCTTGACAATCGCAAGACCCAGGCCGATGCCGCCATATTGGCGCGAGGGTGTGCTATCCACCTGGCGAAACGTTTCGAAGATATGCGGGATTTCTGCTTCAGGAATGCCCACTCCCGTGTCCCGAACTTCCATGCCCCAATGGGTTTGACCATTACGAAAGAGATGCATCTGAATTTCGCCTTCGCTGGTGAATTTGACTGAATTATTAATAAGGTTGATCAGAATCTGTTGTAAACGATGGAAATCGCCCAAAAGATTTTCAGGCAGTGCAGAATCGACATTACTGCTCAACTTAAGATTCGCGTCTGCCGTGATTTTATCCATCACGCCATGAACACTTTCCAGCAATTCGGCGGGTTCGAAGGAGTCGACTTTGATTCTTAATTTGCCTGCTTCAATCTGTGCCTGATCGAGTAAATCGCTTACTATACTAAGCAGGCGTTGCGTGTTCGACATGATTCTTTCTGTCGCATTTTTTTGCTTCTCATTGATTGTCCCATATACCGTCTCTTTGATCATTTCCGCATAACCCAGGATGGCATTGAGCGGCGTACGGAGTTCGTGCGAAACGATAGCCACAAACGTGCTTTTCATTCTCTCGATTTCAGCTTCGCGCGTGAAATCGCGAAATACGGCGACTGTGCCGATCTGCTCGCCTTCGGCGTCAGAAACAGGTGCCGCACTTACAGAAAGAGTTTTCTTCTCCCATTCCAGGCGTAAGCTTTCTTCTGTCCGTCGAGGATTTTCTAGAAGTTCCAGCAGTATTCCTTTGCTTTTTTCAGGGAGACTCTCCGAGATCAACAATTCCCTGGCATTTTGTCCCACGATGTTGCCAGAAGGCATGTTGAGCAGGTTAACGATCGCCGGATTGGCAAGCAAGGAGGTTAGGTTCTTGTCGAAAACAATTACGCCATCGGCAATGGAATTAAGAATTGCTTCATCCCGGCCGGCTTGAAATCTTTCGCGAGCCAGAGCTTCAGCCAGGGCTTGGGTGCGCTCCTGCACGAGTTTATCGAGATTGGCATTAATAGAGCGCAACTCGCGTAATGCTTGTTCTAGACTGCGCGAGGATAGCCAGGAAATCAGAGCAAGTAGGTAAAAACCGGCAATGACAGTGGGATTCGGCACCGTTTTACTTATAAGAGCCAAATAAATAACGATAATAGTGTTGATAATTGCAAATAAGAAGCTACCGGCAGGGAATAGAATTAAACTCGAAACTGCTATGGTGATAAAGAAGACAAACGATGATCTGCCATTGGAAAGTTCAAAAGGAGTATCGCTAAAAACAAAAGCTGTCGAAAGGAGTAATAGAAACAACATGCCCGCGAGTCTGGGAGAATGCTGGTTAAGCCAAAGGAGCAATAGACACCCTACCCCACATATAATTAGTGCAAGAAAAATAAGATTTACACCCTGCTGACCCCATGCCGAATATATACTCAATAATGTTATTGTTGCCAGGAAAATCAGAATACTTAAAAGGAAAGTCCCTCCTAGAAGAATGTTTAGCAGCCGCCCTCGACGCGCGTCGTCGGGGTTGTTTGTCTCAAAAGCATTTAATCGCGACCAGAAAGCCATGATTTTTTTTATCATTGAATCTCTTTTGCAAGTTGAATG
>PLNY01000326.1 GCA_003141915.1 Anaerolineae bacterium
TCAAAGATGAGCTGGCGATCCTTGGCTCGAATGCTGATACGGATCGTTCCACCTTTTGGAGTGTATTTGATCGCGTTCCCCACCAGGTTGTCCATCATTTGACGAATGCGAATCGGGTTGGCCCGCAGGGCTGGCAGGTTGGGCGGAATATTTTTTTCCAGATGAAGTTTCTTTTGCGCGATCAACGCTCCTAGCATGTCCAGGGAATCAAGAAGGATGCTTTCCGTTTGAACCAATTCGCGGCGCGTGTCGATCCCTGCTTCGAGCCGGCCCAGGTCAAGCAGTTCGTCGATGAGATTGGTGATGCTTTTTACGCTGGATTGGATACGGTGCAGGAATTCCTGTTGCTGTTCGTTGAGCGGTCCGACACGCGAAGCAAGCTCGGCATAACCCAATATGCTGGTCAATGGCGAACGCAGATCATGGGAAACGGTATTGACAAATTCGCTTTTGATCTGGTCCAGTTTTTTGAGATAGGTAATGTCATGCAACGTAATGACCATGCCAATGTGCGGGATCGCAGTTTGCTGCGTATTGAAAACCCGCCCGTCGTCAAAATTCATCTCGTGATATTTTGCATAGCTTTCCGTTGAATGAGACAGGAACGCCTGAAGGTCCGGGTGTTGGATCGCGTCCAGTATGGGCCTGCCGGTTGAATCAGCTGACAATCCAAAGGCCTCGCGTGCGATGCGGTTCATGAAAAGAACCCTGCGCTCATCATCGAGAACGATCACACCATCTTCGATGTTGGCGATGATGGCTTCCAGTTTGCCGCGTTCCGATTCGGAAATCTCGGCGCGTTTTTCGAGGGACGAAGTGGTGCGCTTGACCTCGCGGCGGATCCAGTCACCGAGGCGCTGGGCGCGGGCCAGACTTCGTTGGACAGCATCCACAATATCGTCGGTGTGCAGGGGCGGATAAAGATATCCGCTCAAGCCTGATTTCAAAACGGCTTTGATCGTGCCCGTTGTATCCTTTTCAGCAAATAACAGAATGGGAAGCGTTGGAAAGCGTTCCAGTTCCGTTTGAGCGATTTCGATTCCATTCTTGCCGGAAAAACGTTCCGCAATGAGCAACAAGGCCGGCGATGATTCGTCGAGGATTTTTTCCAATCCTTCGCTGTCATGAGCGATCGCGACTTCGTAGTCTACAGCCTGCAGGGCACGTTCCATCAGGCTCAAGATTTGAGAGTCGTCCAATGCCAGCAGAATCAGGTCACGCTGGGTCATCCATTCCCTTTTTTGGCGGCGCGTGGCACAACCGTTTTTTCACCGGAACGCGAGAGCCGTTGGAGAGAACTTTGAATCGTTTTGAGCGCCTGTTCCTGTTCGGCGGTGAGCGCGCCGGATTTGCCGGAGAGCAGCGCATCCAGCGGATACATGGAAACCTGTATTTCCTCGCGGATGGACTCTCTTAACGATTCGAGCATAGTCAGACGCTGTTTCTCGTTCACCTTTGCCGCTTCGGCGTTTTGCTCGACGACGCGGAACAGCCGCGCGTTGACGAGCGAGATGGAGGCGTAGTCGGCTACCGCTTCAAGCAGGGACTGCGCGACTTTATCGATTTCGCGATCGGCTTTGCGGACAACAATCAACAAGCCAATCACTTCACTTTGAACTTTGATCGGCACGACCGCGGCTGATCTTCCCAATGACGCCACCTTGAATTTTTCAAGCGGCCCGCCGTGAATGGAAAGTGTCTCCGCTGAAACAGCCACCAATGAACTGATGCCGTCATCCAACGGTTGATTGATTTTTTTTGCCCAGCTTTCAGGGAGGTTGCGATGCGCTGTCAATAGGAATGCCCGGGTGTTTTCGTCGCGGATCATCAGCCAACTTGTTTCCGATTCCGCGACCTGCATCGCGCCCTCAACGATTAGCTTGAATAAACGGCGCGGATCGGTGGTGGATGTCACTGCTTTGCCGATGGACAGAATGGCGGTCAGCTCGTGGACTTTGCGCTGAAGTTCCTGATTGATGGCTTCCAGTTGACGATCCAGTTGGAGGCGGACGCGCGTTTCATGCGTTTGCTGAAGCGCACGTTCGACCACTTGCACGACTTCGGCATCGCGCGCCGGCCAGAGAATCACATCCACGGCGCCGAGTCGAAAACTTTGAATCACGCTCTGTTCCTGCCCTTTTTCCGCAATCACAACCAATGGCGCCCGAATCCCCTGCGAGGTCAAAGCGGTGATCAAATCCTTGCCGCTCAAGCCGGGCAGGTTGAGGTTGGCAAGGATCAAATCCGGAGGATTTTGAACCGCTGATTTGATGGCCGCGCCCGCCTCTCCCGCCAGGGTCAATTGATAACCCAGCGGCTGAAGCGCTTGCCGCCCAACCAAATCACTGATGTCAGGATCGCTTTCAACGATGAGAATTCGTTCCCCAGTGGATGCCATGGTTTCCTTAAGGTGAGGAGTTGTCTTGCTGAGTGGATATTCTAACGCAAAATCGCGCCATATGGCTAAGGTTCGATTACAATTGTTTGTGATGAAAGAGCAGGTTAGTTTTCGAAAATACCGGGTTGCGGCGGTCGTTCCCGCTTACCGCGTGGCAGACGAGATCGCCGAAGTTGTGCGCGGACTTCCATCCTACATCAGCCATATTATCGTGGTGGATGATGCTTCACCCGATTCAACCTCGGATGCGGTAGCGGCTCTCGTTAAACGCGACCGGCGACTCATCTTATTGCGACACGATCACAATCAGGGTGTGGGCGGTGCGATGGTTACGGGCTTCCGCAAAGCGCTGGAACTGGGCGCGCAGATTATCGTCAAGGTGGACGGCGATGGG
>PLNY01000175.1 GCA_003141915.1 Anaerolineae bacterium
ATGGCGGTTGGCTTATACGAGGGAATTGACGAAGCCTATCTTTCATATCGTCTGGCGCAAACCGCGTATCTTGTAGCACGAATCAATGAAGCGGGCATTCCATCCATTCAACCCGCGGGCGGACATGCAGTTTATCTTGATGCGCACGCAGTTCTTCCTCATATTCCGCAAAGCGAATTTCCCGGTCAAGCACTGGCGGTTGAACTTTATCGCGAAGGCGCGATCCGCGGCGTGGAAATCGGCTCGGTGATGTTTGCTTATCCCGATCCTGATTCCGGAAAAATGATCTATCCGAAACTTGAATTATTGCGGCTGGCTATTCCGCGCCGGACATATACGCAAACTCACATGGACTATGTGGCGGATACGCTAGCGAAAATCAAATCGCGCGCCAAACAAATCCGCGGCTATAAGTTTACGTATGCACCGGAATTACTGCGTCACTTCACTGCCCGTTTCGAGCCGCTGTAATTTTTTGTAGGGACGCAGCATTACTGCGCCCCTACACGAGGAACCCATGATCCCCAACCAATGGTACATTATTCTGGAATCAAACGAAGTAAAAAAAGGAAAGCCGGTTGGCTTCACGCGCATGGGCGAGAAGATCGTCGCATGGCGCGACAGTCAGGGCAATCTATCGGTTATGAGCGACCAGTGTCCGCACCGAGGCGTGGCGCTCAGTGCTGGCAAATTGAAAGACGATTGCATCCAATGTCCGTTTCATGGCTTCGAATATGATACCAGCGGAAACTGTAAATTAGTCCCGGCCAATGGGCGAAACGCTGAGCCGCCGAAAGCCCTGCATGTTAAAACGTATCCAACTCACGAAGAACACGGCTTCATCTATATCTGGTGGGGTGAACCACAGAAAGAGTATCCGCCTCTGCCGTGGTTTGAATCAATCAGCGATGATATGGTTTACGCGACCATCCAGGATCATTGGAAATGTCATTACTCGCGTGCCATCGAAAATCAATTGGATGTTGTGCATTTGCCGTTCATTCACTACAATACGATCGGGCGCGGCAATCGAACTCTGGTCAATGGACCAGTAGCAAAAGAAGAAAATAGAGGCAAGAGAAATAACCTGCTTAATTTATGGGTCTACAATGAATTGGATAACGGTCAAAAGCCAAAGCGACCCTCCGAAATGCCTGATCCAAACCGACGACCCTCTCTGCAATTCCACTTCCCCAACCTCTGGCAAAACTGGATCGCTGACAACATCCGCGTCGTGATTGCTTTTGTCCCAATTGATGATGAAAACACAATGATGTATATCCGTTATTATCACACAATGCGCACACCGATTCTCCGCGAACTCACAGGCTGGACTGGCAGTCTGGCAAATCTGGTGATCGAACGACAAGATCGCCGCGTGGTGGTCACCCAACGCCCCACTCGTTCTGATTTAGACATCGGTGAAACCCTGATACCGGGTGATCATCCCATTGTGGTTTATCGTAAACGCAGAAAGATGTTGATTGAGGACAATAAGCAACGTGACTCGCTGGCTTGATCCTCGTCCTGTAGAAATCCCCGCATCATTCGCGGACCTCAACCTGCCTCCGCTCATCGCGCAGACTCTCGTCCGACGCGGCATCAGCGACATCGAGTCCGCGCGCGCGTTTCTTCATCCTGATTCGCTTCCATCAACTCCATTTCCAGAAATTGAAAATGCCGTTGAATATATATTATTGGCTATACGATCCAACGAAGCCATCTGCATTTGGGGCGACTTCGATGTGGATGGACAAACTTCCACTACCCTTTTAGTTCAAACCCTCCAAGCCATCGGTGCGAATGTCACGTACTACATTCCGATTCGCGGCAAAGAGAGTCACGGCGTTCATATCGAGAGTCTCAAGCCGATCATTGATAATGGCGCGAAATTAATTATCACTTGCGATACCGGCATCACCGCGCATAAAGCGATTGACTATGCCAATTCGCGCGGCGTGGATGTTGTCGTCACAGATCATCACGATCTAGGCGATACACTTCCAAATGCAAAAGCGATCATCAATCCAAAGCTGTTGCCGAAAGATCATCTGCTTGCAAATCTTGCCGGGGTCGGCGTTGCGTATAAACTGGCTGAAGCATTGTTAATCAAAAATCAAAAATCTGAAATCAAAAAAATGCTTGATCTCGTTGCCCTCGGTCTTATTGCCGATGTTGCCTTGCTCAAAGGCGAAACGCGTTCGCTTGCACAAAAAGGGATTCAAGCATTACGAAACACAAATCGACTCGGATTGAAAGTCATGGCCGAGCTATCAGGAACAAATCTCGAAACGTTAACCGAAGAAACCATCGGCTTTACGTTTGCGCCGCGTCTCAATGCGCTTGGAAGATTGAGCGACGCGAATCCTGCTGTTGAATTATTGTTAACGCAAGATCCAGTTCGAGCAAGAATCCTTGCCGCGCAAATCGAGGGATTGAACACGCAGCGCCGATTGCTTACGCGCCAAGTATATGACGCGGCGGAATCACAAATCCATGACGATCCATCATTGCTCACTGAGCCTGCCATCATTTTGTCTCACCGAGATTGGCCCGGCGGCGTGGTCGGAATTGTTGCCAATAAACTCATTGAACGGTATCACAAGCCAGCTATTCTATTTACTGAATCAGAGGATGGCATTTTGCGCGGCTCAGCACGTTCGATTGAAGGACTGCATATTACTGAAGCGATCGCCGCGAACAAAGATTTATTGATCAACTTCGGCGGTCATCCCATGGCAGCAGGATTATCTTTGCATGCCGATAAGCTCAACGCCTTCAAGAAAGGTCTTGGCAAAGCAATCGAAAAACAACTTGGAAAAATCATTTTAGAAGAACCGACTTTGCAAATAGATACGTGGCTGAAACTTAATGAAATCAACTTTGAACTTGCACACTCGTTAGAGTCACTTGCGCCGTTCGGCGCGGGGAACCCGGAATTGATTTTGGCGACCCGCAACCTAACGCTGAAATCCGTTAAAGAAATCGGAAAGGCAAAGGAACATCGTCGGCTCGTTGTCGCAGACAAAAACGGTGCCGAACAGGATTTGCTTTGGTGGAATGGCGCGGGCGAAGAAATTCCAGATGTTGAAACAAAAATTGATGTGGCATATTATTTGCGCGCCAATACTTATCGCGGCGAGAAGCAGCTCACGCTTCAATTCCAGGAATTTCGCGCGGTTGAAGAAAAACCAATCGAAATTCGGAAATCGAAAATAGAGATTCGAGACTTGCGCCTTCAACCTTCAACATTCAACATTCCATATTCAACTTTAATTTGGGCGGAAGGAAACCACAAGGCAGAAGGCAAATCGAGGTTTGATTTATATCCCGCAGATGAACTTGCAATTTATACCACTCCTCCATCACCAGCGGAATTACGCGCCGCGCTGGAAACCGTAAAACCAAAAATCATTTATCTCCTAGGTGTTTCACCGGCTGCCGAGAAGACGGATGAGTTTTTATCACGGCTCGCAGGCATGACAAAGTTTGCCGTCAACCAGCGCGGAGGAAACATCAGCGTGTGGGAATTGGCGGCGGCGACTGCGCAGTGCGAAGCGACAATCCGCGTCGGGCTGGAATGGCTTGGGGCGGGCGGCCATCTCAAAGTCGAGGAAAAGAACGATGAGCTTAATCTTGCAAATGGAGATAGCATCCCCAATCCATATCTGCAACATGAGTTATACATCGCAGTCAAAGGCCTGCTGGAAGAAACGGCCGCATACCGTGATTATTTTTCGCGCGCCGAGACAGAATCGCTTCAGAAGTTTTAATTCCAAAACGATTACAATTGAATTTTATGACGTTACGGAGGCAGGAGTCCAATGAGAAAATACGAAGCCAGCATTAAGCGGATATGGGAATGGTTCCATAAACCTGGATTGGAAAATTATATTTTTTTGATTCTTGCCACGCTGCTGGCTCTTTCCATCCGCATCAGCCTGCTCCGTTTTCGATCTGTGGACTATCCAGCTTTTCAACTCTGGTACGATGTGATTCAAAGAAAAGGGATAAGGGCATTTGCCAATAATTTTTCCGATTACAACCCGCCTTATCTTTACCTGCTCTACTTAATCGTCCGGTTTCTTCCGGCAGTCAATGAAGTTGTCGCCATCAAGATACCGTCGCTAATTTCGGATTTTGTTTGCGCAGGCTTCATCTACCAGCTGGTGAAATTGAAAAATCAGAACAAAGACCTGGCCNNTCATATTGAACGGTTCATTCTGGGGACAAGCAGACAGCATTTATACGGCTGGGCTGGCGGCTTGCTTATACTTTCTGATGATCAAGAAAAATTGGCTGGCTTTGATTTCTTTTGGAATTGCATTTGCCTTCAAACTTCAGGCTGTTTTTCTCCTGCCCTTTCTCCTGATTTTGTGGTTGAAAAGAGAAATCTCATGGAAACATTTTCTAATGATACCACTCGTCTACTTGATTTCAATCCTCCCGACCTGGCTCATCGGAAGGTCATTGGTCAGCTTGTTGAACATTTATAACTCACAGACCAGTGAGTTCAAGGGCTTAGCGCTTAATGCGCCAACGCTTTATGCCTGGATTCCAAGCAAGACTGAGCCGTTTGCCATGCTCTTTCCAGCGGGGATCGCATTTTCAGCAACCGTTATATTGGCTTTTGTGTTCGTAGTCTACCGGAGTCAAACCCGCCTCAATCCAAAGCAGTTAATATCACTTG
This sequence comes from Anaerolineae bacterium, assembly GCA_003141915.1. Lineage (GTDB taxonomy): Bacteria > Chloroflexota > Anaerolineae > Anaerolineales > Villigracilaceae > Fen-1038. The sequence goes on from PLNY01000175.1 coordinate 4,691, forward strand.
CATTATTCACAGTCCTGATCGTTCCCTTTACCCTGCCTGAGATGCACGAACGATATTTTTTTCCGGCGGAGGTTTTGTCCATCGCGTTCGGATTCTATTTTCCGGATTATTTCTATGTGCCATTGACAATCAATTTGATTTCATTCTTCTCGTATCTTTATTTTCTCCTCGGCGCTGGGCCGATTCCAATTGCATATTTGGCGCTGGCCATGGCTGTAATCATCGCAGTTGTTGGCCGAATGGTTTATCGAAGCCTTTATCAATCAAACAACGATCATCCTGCTGCGGAAATTCAACCCTGATCCAAAACTTGCAAAGCAAACAAAGGACGAGCGGCAAACCAATTATTCGGGCGCAGATACCCACTGGCTGACTTTTGCAAAGCGCGCATTCGTCAACTTGACCAAATCGACGACCGGCAATTTGATATTCAATCCCCGTTGTCCGCCGGAAATATGGAGCGCTTCATAATCCTGCGCCGACGAGTCAATCACAACCTGAAAGCCTTTATGAATGAGCGCCAGCGGCGAAATGCCGCCCGCCTGCAAGCCGGTCAATTCCTCCGCTTCACGTTCGGTCGGAAGAAATACCTTCTTTTCATTCAACGCCGCGGCCAGCGATTTCAAATCCACCGTTGAATTTCCGGGAACAACCACGAGCAAAGGCTTTTTGGGTTTATCTCGAATCACAACAATCGTTTTGAAAACGGCGCCCGCTTCAACGTTGAGAAGACGCGCGGTTTCAAGCGCGCCGAGTTTTTCGGCGGGCAATTCATACGTCGTATATTTGACCTTGCGCGAGTCGAGCAGACGCGTCACGTTATTAGCAATAGACATTTAATTCACCTTCATCTATTTTACTCCGCTTCGCATGGTAAACTCAAAGCCCATGAATCTATTTCATCGATCCAGGAACGGCGCATCGTTTTCTCCGACTTCAAACGGATTCCGTTTAACGATTCCTGCTTCGTCCCAAAACGAGTATCACCTCGCGCAAGTGGATGATTACATGCATTTGCCGCGCCGCGAATTTTCCGCGCATCCGCCTTTGACCTTGAGCCTGCGTGCACGCGCTTCCTCCGAATCGATTCCCGGAACATGGGGCTTCGGTTTATGGAATGATCCATTGGGATTATCGCTTGGGTTCGGAGGAAATCCATTCCGCCTGCCCGCTTGGCCCAACGCGATTTGGTTTTTCCATGCGTCACAAAAAAACCATTTATCATTTCGCAACGACAAGCCTGCGCATGGTTTTCTCGCGCAGACATTCAGCAGTCCGCGCTTTCATCCATTGTTGTTGCCAGTTGGCTTGACGTTTCCTTTTTCAAAGAAAAAGACGCGCCGGTTGTTAAGTCGCATTGTTGAGGAAGACTCGGTCGCTATCAGCATAAATGAAACTCAGTGGCATAGTTACCGCCTCGAGTGGAATCCGAACCGGTCCGCGTTTTGGGTGGATGAAACTTTAGCGCTGGATACGCTCGTAAGTCCGCGTCCGCCTTTGGGTTTGGTCATCTGGATCGATAACCAATACGCGGCATTTACACCAGATGGAGAACTGAAATGGGGATTGGAAAAAACTTTAACTGATGCTTGGCTGGAAATCGAGAACGTTGAAATAAACTTGTAGGCGGTTTTTCCACTGGCATCTTCAATGCGTTTGGAGTATAGTTAAACCACTATATTCTCACGACTGGAGGAAGAAATGGCAAGTGTAACTTACGAACATGTAACAAAGAAATTTGGGGATGTGGCCGCAGTCAACGATTTGAACATCAAAGTTGAGGACAAAGAGTTCCTGGTGCTGGTCGGGCCTTCGGGTTGCGGAAAGACCACGGCTCTGCGCTGTCTGGCCGGATTGGAAGAGATCACCGATGGCAAGATAATGATCGGCGACCGCGTGGTTAACGAAGTGGCGCCAAAAGACCGGGATATCGCGATGGTATTTCAATCTTATGCTTTGTATCCACATCTATCTGTGTTTGATAACATGGCTTTTGGCCTGAAACTCCGCAAAGTGCCGAAGAATGAGATTAAACAGCGCGTGGAAAAGGCCGCGGAAACGCTCGGGATCATGGATTTGTTGGATCGCAAGCCGCGCCAGCTTTCGGGTGGTCAGCGACAGCGCGTCGCGGTGGGACGCGCGATTGTACGCGAGCCAAAAGTCTTCCTCTTTGACGAGCCGCTATCGAACCTCGACGCGAAATTGCGCGTGCAAATGCGCGCCGAGATCAGCAAACTTCATCAGCAACTCGAAACCACATTTATCTATGTGACTCACGACCAGGTTGAGGCCATGACCATGGCTTCACGCATTGCGGTAATCAACAAGGGTGTGCTCCAGCAGATTGACACACCTCAGAATCTATACGATGCACCAAGCAATCTGTTCGTGGCCGGTTTCATGGGTTCTCCTGCAATGAATTTCTTTCCAGGAAAACTCCGCAAAGAGAACGGCAAATTGCTTGTCGATGCAGGCGATTTTATCCTCACGATTCCATCCAGCCATGCCAAAGTTTATGATGAACTCACAAATAAAAATATCATCTTTGGCATCCGCCCCGAAAATATTCACGATGCGGAATTTATCCCGACGAATATTCACACCGAGAAAATCCAGGTCAAGGTGGACGTGACCGAGTTAATGGGCAACGAAATCTATCTATACCTAATTGCCGGCAATAACACATTCGTCGGGCGCGTCGATCCGCGCTCGAAGATGCGCATGGGCGACACGGCCCAGGTCGCATTCGACATGGACAAATTCCATATCTTCGATGCCGAGACAGAAAAAGCGATCCGATAATTAATTCAGAATTCGACAAAGACGCGAAGAAAAATCTTCGCGTCTTTATTTGTCTGCTAGAATCCTACCTTATGAATACTCCTGCCTGGGTCTCCGACGCCATCTTCTATCAAATCTTTCCGGACCGGTTTGCAAAATCGGAACGCGCGACCAAACAAGGATTAAATCTCGAGCCGTGGAATACGCCTCCGACTATTTATGGATTCAAGGGCGGCGATCTGCGCGGTGTAACAGAACATCTCGACTACATCAAGGACCTTGGAGCGAACGCCATTTATTTCACGCCGGTCTTTGCATCCGCATCCAATCATCGCTATCACACGTACGATTACTATAACGTTGATCCGCTTCTGGGCGGTAACGAGGCGCTCCGCGAACTGCTCGATACAGCGCACAAGAAAAATATCCGCGTGACGCTCGACGGCGTATTCAATCACGCCAGCCGCGGCTTCTGGCAATTCCATCACACACTCGAAAACGGCGCGGCTTCTCCCTACGTGGATTGGTTTCATTTCGATCCCGACCGGTTGAACGGCAAAAGACATTGGGGCGCATATCCTTCGCCAGAGGAACAGCAAGCGATCCAACGTGAAGGCAGCTATAAAGCCATCGGTTACCAAGGTTGGTGGAACCTGCCTGCCCTGCCGAAATTCAACACCCAAACTCCAGCCGTGCGCGAATTTATTTTCAACGTCGCTGAATATTGGATCAAGTTTGGCATTGACGGCTGGCGTCTCGATGTGCCCGGCGAGATTGACGATGATTCTTTCTGGCGTGAGTTCCGCCGACGCGTTAAATCCATTAACCCCGAAGCCTATATCGTTGGCGAGATTTGGCATGACGCCCGCCGCTGGCTCCAGGGCGATCAATTCGATGCCAGTATGAATTATTTAGTGACCGCCGCGTGTATTAGTTTTTTCACCGGCAAGCATCTCGATTTGAATGAAACGTTAAAGTCGGGCGGGTATCAAGGATACATTTCACACATTGATGCAAATGAATTTGCCAATCGGATCGATTCGATTCTTGGAATGTATCATCCGGACGTGACGCGCGTTCAGCTCAATCTGCTTGATAGCCACGATACGCCTCGTTTCCTGACCTGTGCCGGACGCGACCTCAATAGTCTAAAACTAGCCCTGATGTTTATCTTTACCTATCCCGGCGCGCCCTGCATTTTCTACGGCGATGAAATCGGACTCTATGGTCGGCATGATCCCGAATGTCGCCAGCCATTCCCATGGGATGAATCAAAATGGGATCATAACTTGCGCGGCTTTGTAAAAGATTTGATTGCATTGCGCAAAGCGCATCCTGCTTTGCGCGGCGACGGAAGCTACCAAAAAGTTTACGTGGCGGATAGCGTTTACGTTTTCAAACGAGAATCGAAAAGCGAAACCATCCTTATCGCTTTGAATGCTTCCGAGGCGGCGCGCAAAATCAATTTGGACGAGATCAATTTCGGCGATGTTTTGAGCCGGTCAAAAGGTCAAGGGAAGAATCGAATTCTTTTCGGGCAGGCCGATCTTGAATTCGAAAAGGAATCAATTCGATTAAATATTCCCCCGCGCAGCGGAGTCGTTTTGAAGTGAATCAATATCGGCATCCATCGTTGAAAGTGGATGCCGATATTTCATTACTGGCACGGCGAAAGAGTGATGCTGTTCAAATATGGTTGAGTCCTTCCAACATCATTACCACTTGCATCTTTTGCAACTATTTGGTATTGCAGCCAGCCGCCGATATACTCATCGTAATGAGAAACATTTTTAACTGTCAAGATGTAGGTATAATGACCTAGGTTATCACCATTCATAATCGCACCCGTTTCCCATTTGGTTGATTCGCTGCCAGATTGACTCTTTAATTGAATCCAGAGCGTAACACTGGCTACCTGGAGAGGGTCCGCCACATCTGCGGTGAATGTTATCGAGGAGGGCTCACAGCCTCCCCACCGGAGGATGTTGCCGGAGATTTGTACCCGCGTAAAGCCGACCATCTCAGGTGTTGTAGCCAGAGAGTTTCCTGCGCCGATCGAACTGATGGATGCGTTGGTAGTAGATTCCGCCGTGGATGGAGTCCCTACAGTCGCTGAAATAACATCAGTGCTGATCAAGGTCGGAGTTTCTGTAAAGCCGCCGCCAGTCAAGGTCGGAGTTCCCGTGAAAGTCGGCGTGGGAAGCGTTACCGTGATGGTCGGCGTATCGGTTGGTGTGACATAAACCGTATTCGTCACCAAAGGCCGAGGCGTCGGCGTAAACAAGGGAGACAAAATGTTCGATACATCTGAAACCGAGCAGGCCAACAGCATGAATACCAATGATGAGATCAAAGCGATTTTCTTCATAGGGCACCTCGTACCCACGATGATAAACGATTTTTTGAATCATATCATTTTTAAATCAGGACAATTTTTTCTGGTATAATCCCGGCTCGTGACTGGTCCTGTCCTGCGGTTTATGAAGCTGTGGGCATGGAGACCTGCAAAGTATGCGGCGTTCTTCGCAAATTATTCCTATAGAACGCTGCTAAATTCAAAGAAAAGGAAGCACACGTCATGCCGCTTGCCAAGGAAGTAAAAACCAAATTCATCACGGATTATCATCGCCACGATACGGATACCGGCTCGCCTGAAGTACAGGTTGCCATTATCACAGGCCGCATCCAACAGTTGACCGAGCACTTGCGTACCAACAAACACGATGAATCCTGCCGGCGTGGTTTGCTCAAACTGGTTGGGCAGCGCCGCCGCTTGTTAGCATATTTGCGAAAGTCTGAGTACCCGCGTTACCTGGCGATCACCGAAAGCTTGAGCCTGCGCCACAAATAAACCGTAGGGGCGAGTCTGAGACTCGCCCCTACCCATTCATTGATCCGCAGTCAGGAATTGAATAGCGTGAATAACAAAGTTGTCCCCGCTCTTCAGTCCCTGACCCGGCGGAAAACATTCATAGTGGGATAAGATATTTTTTCTATCCCACCCTAGGAGACCCCATGAAACCCGAATCAAAACGCTACTCGACCGTTGTCGGTACGCGCACCGTTACCTTTGAGACCGGCAAGCTGGCCGCTCAAGCCGGAGGCGCCGTCACGGTTGGCATCAATGATGCCATCATCTTTGCGGCAGCCACCATGGGCGGCGTGCGCGAAGGCATTGACTTTTTCCCGCTCTCGGTGGAATACGAAGAGCGGCTTTACGCAGGCGGAAAAATTCCCGGCTCGTTCTTCCGCCGCGAAGGACGCCCGTCCACCGAAGCGATTCTCACCGCGCGTCTTACCGATCGTCCGCTACGCCCGCTCTTCGAACACGGCATGAGAAACGAAGTGCAGGTCATGATGTTCTCGCTCTCCGCCGATACGGATAATCCGCTCGATATCCTGGCCATCAATGCGGCCTCCGCCGCGATCATGATTTCCGATATTCCGTGGAACGGACCCGTTGGTGCGGTGCGCGTGGGACGCGTCAANNGCGCTCGAGTTCGGCCACAAGTCGCTTCAACCGTTGGTTGATATTCAACTCAAGATGCAAGCCGAAGTTGGAAAGCCCAAGCGTGAGCCGACGCTCTCGTTGCCAGCTGATGAATTGGAGAAGAAAATCTTCGAGCGCGTCAAAGCGCCGATGAATGAACTGCTCGATAAGCCGTTAAGTAAAAACGAATTCTATGGCGGGATGACGACTCTCAAGGACAACCTTGTGATCGAAATGACGACTGTGCCCGACCCTCAAAGTGCGGGGGCAGGTGGCGGAAACGCATCTGATTATCCAACGCCGACTTCTGTCCGGGAAGCCTTTGATGAAGCAGAAAAGAAGATCGTGCGCGAAAGAATCTTGAGCACGGGCAAACGTCCCGATGGCCGCACGCCGACCGACATCCGCCCCATTTGGTGCGAGGTTGGATTATCGCCGCGCGCACATGGATCAGGTCTGTTCACACGCGGTGAGACTCAAGTCTTGTCGCTGGCAACGCTTGGAACGCTAGGCGAAGCCCAGGAATTGGATTCGCTCACGCCCACCGATACCAAACGCTATATGCATCATTACAACTTCCCGCCATATTCAACAGGCGAGGTCAAGGCCGTTCGCGGACAAAGCCGCCGCGAGGTGGGGCACGGTGCGCTGGCTGAACGCGCCCTCGAACCGGTTATACCCGCAGAAGAATCTTTTCCTTATACCATTCGCGTCGTATCCGAAGTTTTATCATCGAATGGATCAAGTTCGATGGGATCGGTATGCGGTTCGACTTTGGCATTGATGGATGCCGGTGTTCCGATCAAAGCTCCCGTGGCAGGTGTGGCGATGGGGCTCGTCACCGACGAGACCGGTCGTTATAAAATCCTGACCGACATTCAAGGCACGGAAGATCATCTCGGCGACATGGATTTCAAAGTGGCCGGCACCGCGCAAGGCATCACCGCTTTGCAAATGGACATCAAGATCACCGGCTTGAGCACGCAAATGATGAAGGAATCCCTGGAACAGGCACATGTGGCGCGCATGTCGATCATGGGAAAAATGTTGGAAGTGATCGATAAGCCGCGCGCGGAATTGAAGCCGCATGCGCCGCGCATCATCACCGTGAAAATTCCTGTGGAAAAGATCGGCGCGTTGATTGGACCCGGCGGAAAGAACATCCGCGCATTGCAGGAAGAGACCGGCACCAAGATCGACATCGAAGAAGATGGTACCGTTTATATCGCATCCACGGAAGGCACAGGCGCAAAGGAAGCGCAGGAGCGAGTCGAGTCGTTGGGCGAATCGGCAGTCGTCGGAAATATTTACACCGGCAAAGTCGTGCGCATCGCAGACTTCGGCGCGTTCGTGGAAATCCTGCCCGGCGTGGACGGCATGGTGCATATCTCGCAACTCGATAGCGAGCGTGTGAACAAGGTGGAAGACGTGGTCAATATGGGCGATGAAATCACCGTGATGGTGACGGATATTGACCCGGCAGGAAAGATTCGGTTATCACGTCAAGCCGTGCTGGAAGGCTGGACTGCTGAAGAAGCGCGCGGGAAAGATCAGCGCAAGAGCGGACCTCGGACCGGCGGTGGTGATCGCAATCGTGGTGGAGACCGCAGTGGCGGCCGAGGCCGTTCAAGTTCCGGGCATAACAGCGACCACGGACGTTGATTGAGATTTGGTGATTGACAAACTCCCGTTGATAAACAGCGGGAGTTTTTTTTCAAGCAATATAATATGCCCATATGAGCACGGCATATTTTTCATTCCACGGCAGGCTGAACTACTTTCTCCAGCGCGATCAAAAAGAAAAACAAATTCACGTTGACTTTCGAGGGATGCAATCCATCAAGCATTTGGCAGAGTCGTTCGGGGTGCCGCATCTGGAGATCGGGCAGGTGCAGGTCAATGGCCGGGAGGATGCGCTTAATACAATCGCCCAAGATGGAGATCGAATCGAAGTGCATCCCATCCAAAACGGATGCCCTATCGAGCCACGCTTTTTGTTGGATTGCCATCTCGGACGTTTGGCCGCGCACCTCCGCATGTTGGGATTCGATTGTTTGTATCAGAACGATTATGACGATTCAAACATGGCGGAAATCGTTCAACATGATGAACGGATCCTGCTCAGCCGTGATCGGCGATTGCTCATGAGAAAGGTAATCCTGTATGGCTATTGCCTGCGCTCACTTGATCCGTTGGAGCAGTTGATGGAAGTCGTTCAACGTTTTGAATTGAAAGCTAAGGTTCAACCCTTCCATCGCTGTCTGCGCTGTAATCATCCATTGGAGATGGTGGATAAGGATGTTATTCTCGACCGACTTGAACCGCTCACGAAGAAATATTTCGATGAGTTCCATATCTGCCCAAACTGCGGGCAAATCTACTGGAAGGGTTCGCATTACGAGCGGATGCAACAAGTGCTTACGAAGCTCAAAGGAGGAGAAGTATAGGATGAGTGAAGGATGAGTGAAGGATGAGTGAAGGATGAGTGAAGGATGACTTATAACGGCTACCCGAATCACCTAACAAACCCGCCATCACAGTGGAAGGTTTTCCGAGCAAATACAGCCTTTTATCGGATAGCTATCGATCAGCAGAAGTTACTTACCATCTGCTTATGATGTGCTTATCGCAAGCTTAGGATGAAATATAAATGCCAAAACAATAAAAAGAAGACGGCCGTTCTACTACCGGCACTAGCTATGTTTGTCAAGCCATTCAAGCAACTCTTTAACACTGGCTGTGGCCATCGCAATGCTTGTATCCGCAGCGCCGTAGTAAAGACGAATGGTGTCGCCGTCGGCCGCAAGAGTATAACCACAGGGGAAGATGACGTTGTTCACATCCCCGTGCCGCTCATACGGTTCTTCGGGATCAAATACCCACTCTTCGCCGCGTTTCACGCAATAGTCGGGTGCGTTCAAATCAAACAAAGCCAGACCCAATCGGTAAATGGCGCCTGCCACGTTGAGCTTCACGCCGTGATATAGCACCAGCCAGCCCTGCGGGGTTTCAACCGGCGGGGCAGAGAGGCCGATCTTGTTCGCGTCCCACCATCCGCCGTACCGCGCTTCCAGTATCGGCTTGTGACCTCCCCAATGCAGCAAGTCATCGGAATAGGAGATCCACATATTTGCCGCCGCGCCGCTGACCGTGCGATGGATCAATGCCCAGTGGCCATCAATGCGACGCGGCAAAAGACAGGCATCCTTATCTTCCGGCGGCATGATGAGACCATAGCGCTCAAAGTGGATGAAATCCTTGGTGAGCGCCAGAGCAACACCCGGGCCGCTGCGTCCATAAGCGACATAGGCGATGACATACTGGCCCAACTCGGGCACATAAGTGATGCGCGGATCTTCGATGCCCCAGATCTCTTCCGGAAAGTCAGTAGGGCTCGGCGGCATAGTGGGTTTGGTATCGATACGCCAATGATCGATTCCATTGGCAGAGCGCGCAGAGCAAAGGTGCGACAGTCCGCTGCGGTCTTCCACGCGGCAAAGCAGCAAGGTGTCTCCATCCGGCAGCAGCGTGACTCCAGCATTGAGCACGCTATTGATCGGATAGGGCCAGTTTTTCCGGGTTAAGATCGGGTTGCCCAAATGGCGGGTAAACAAAGGAGATTCAGGACATGCATTCAGCACCGGCTCTTCCGCAGAGAGGGGCTGCACGGATTCAATTGGTGAGGTGACTGGATTCAAGAGTGATGCTCATTTCGGGAACAGGTTGGTCTGGGCTTGTTATCTTGGCGGTTTGCATTTCCAGCAGGGCCATCAGGAAGGAAAGCGTTGATTCCGCTCCCTGGTTTTCGTTCACGCG
>PLNY01000392.1 GCA_003141915.1 Anaerolineae bacterium
TCGTCCAGAATGCTCCAGTCGCCCGTCTCGCGCAGATAGGCCGCGACCGCAATCACCAGCCAATGCGGATCATCATTAAAGTTCGATCCGATGTCATTGTTGCCGCGCTTGGTCAGCGGCTGATACTGATGATATGCACCTCCGCTTGACAATTGAGTTGAAGCCAGATCAATGATCCGTTCGCGCGCCCGCGAAGGAACCATGTGAACGAAGCCTAGCAAATCCTGATTCGAGTCGCGGAAGCCCAAGCCGCGTCCAATTCCCGACTCAAATAACGATGCCGAGCGCGACATATTGAATGTAATCATGCATTGATAGGCATTCCAGATATTCACCATCCGATCAACATGATGGTTCGATGTCTTGACCTGAAAACTGCCCAGCAATTCATCCCAATATGAATGAAGCGCATCAAAGGCAGAATCTACGTTAGAGCGTTGAAGATATTTCTTTATAATCGGTTTGACCGTTTCCTTATTGATGGTCTGCGAGTCAGGCGGGTCAAATTTCTGATCTTTCGGATTCTCATGATATCCCAGAAGAAAAACAACCTGCTTTTGCTCGCTGGGTCGCAAAGATAAACGGACGTGAAATGAACTCATCGGCTGCCAGCCATTTGCAATTGAATTACCGCACTTCCCCTGTTCCACAACCAGCGGCCGATCCCAGGAACGATAAGGTCCCAAAAACGACTCGCGCTGAGTATCGAAGCCTTCGCATTTCTCCGAACACGCAAAATAAGCAAAGTGATCGCGGCGCTCGCGATATTCGGTCTTGTGATAGATCACCTGATCTTCAACTTCCACTTCACCAGTGGAGTAATTGCGCTGGAAGTTGGTCGCATCATCCAAAGCGTCCCACAGACAAAATTCGATTGCTGAGAAGATGGATAATTCCGCCTGACTGTCACGCTGATTCGTGACCGTCAATTGCCAGACCTCCAGGTTTTCTCCGAGCGGGACGAAGTAACGCGTCTCGGCGCGGATGCCGCTAAAAGTCGAGGCAATGATCGTGTACCCCATCCCATGACGGCACGAATAATCATCCAATTCGCGCTGTGCCGGTTGCCACGATGGCGACCAATACGCACCGTCTTTTTCATCGCGCAGATAAAGATAACGTCCGCCAAAATCAAGTGGAGCATTGTTATAACGGTAGCGCGTGAGGCGGCGCAAACGCGCATCTTTATAAAAAGAATAACCTCCGGCAGTATTGGAGATCAGACCAAAGTAAGCCTCGGTGCCGAGATAGTTGATCCACGGCATGGGTGTATCGGGCCGGGTGATAACATACTCACGCTGTTCGTCGTCGAAGTGACCATACTTCATAAGGGTTTTCCTAAAGACAGAAATAACGGGCAATCAAGCCCGCGCTAAATCGTCGGCCAAGGCTTTAATTATGCTGGATGTCAACATTCCAAAACCATGAGCCAATAGTTCATCAACCTTCAAATCAAGTTTATTGTGAGATTCAGGAAACGTTAACCATTCACTGAGATGCCGCTGAATGATTATCTTTCCAGCTTCATCTTCCATGATCTCACGCAAAGTCATATCAAGATGCAATCTTGCCGGATGTGAAGGAACCAGCGCGGCCCGGGCACGCAAACGCAGGTCGCGGCTGGATGCACCAACGATAATTTCAAACTCACCCGGTTCCAGGATCCAACCACCTTTAGACGGGTCATAATACCAAAACGCCTCCCGGTCGAGATGAATGGAAACGGTCTTGCTCTCGCCCGCCTCCAAAGAAATTTTTCGAAATGCTTTAAGTTCATTCTCGGGCCGTATTAAGTTTGATTGCACATCGTGAACATAAAGCTGGACGACTTCCTGTCCGGAGCGCTTTCCACTATTACGGACATTCAACGAAACATCCAATCCATTCTCCTCTGTAAAGCGATCCGCATTGAGTTTCAAATCGCTGTGTTCAAATGAAGTATAAGATAAACCGTGACCGAAAGGAAAGAGCGGCTCAAGTTTCTTGGCATCGTAATAGCGATACCCCACGAACAGGCCTTCGCCGTACAGCACCTCGCCGTTCTCACCGGGGTAATTGATCGATGCAGGATTATCCTCGTATCGAACCGGAAAAGTGGTGGGCAGCTTTCCGGATGGATTAACATCGCCGAACAAGACATCCGCCAAAGCATTCCCGCATTCCTGACTGTTATACCATTGCTCCACAATGCCCGCGACGTTTCCAGCCCATGGCATGCTCAAAGGTGACCCGGCATTCAACACAACAATGGTATTAGGATTCGCGGCTGCGACACGCTTGATCAACTCGTTCTGCTCGCCGGGCAATTCCATATTCACCCGATCAAAACCTTCCGCTTCCCATTCGCTGTTCAGCCCGGCAACGATCACCGCAACATCTGCGCGCTTTGCCAACGCCACAGCCTCATCCATCAGATTTTCAGGGTAAGGCGGCAGATGACCGAGCCGTAACGAACGCCACCAGCGATTACCCTCACAACGATATTCCACCTTGATATTCACCTTTTGTCCCGCGGCAAATTTCCTTTGAACGATTTTTTCTTCATCGTGAATATAGGAATCCCAATTATCAATCAACACTTTGCCATCCATATAAAGCCGCGCCTGCCCAATGCTAGATAAGCTAAAGGTGTGAAGGCCCGCTTCCCGGGCAACAAAAGAACCGGTCAGCGTGAGGCTGAAGTGTTCCTGGTTTACGTTTTTCACCGACTTATCGAACCAGCCTATATTCAGGCGGTCGGTTATATCTGTATAAGCCGGTAGATTCGAAAATCCAAGATTATCAAAAATACGCAGTGTGAGTCCGCGTTTGTTATCTTCGCTTAACAAATTATTACTTTCCATCACCGGCAACTGCTTATGGACGAAGCATCCGATTGCATATTCCACGCGGATATTCGATGTCGCAGCTCGAGCGCGAATCCCTTCCAGGGGCGAGACGACATAATGTGGCGTAACCTGTGAGCTGCCTCCGCCCATCACATTGGGCCCGCGAGCCAACTCACCGATCACAGCAATCGTTTTCACTTTTGGACTCTCGAGCGGAAGGACATTATTTTTGTTCGCGAGCAGAACGATGGTCTCGCCGGCCGCGTCCCGAATTAGTTTTCGGTGTTCAGGTTTATCGTCGCTTCGTTCCTCGGCAAGATGCGGGTTTTCAAACGCGCCCGCCCGTTGAATGATGCGCAAAATCCTGCGCACCTTGTCGTTCAGTTCATCCGTTGTCAAGTTGCCGTTCGCAATTGCCTTGTTCACTTTTTTAGCACCCATCCAACGCGCCGGGCCGGGCATTTCCAAATCGAGTCCTCCAAACGGTACCCGATCTGTATAGGTGCCAAACCAATCCGACATTACCAAGCCATCAAATCCCCACTCATCTTTGAGGATGGTCTTAAGCGTGAGTTGATTCTCGCTGGCAGATACTCGGTTGATGCGGTTGTAAGATGACATCACTGCCCACGGGTGCGCGTCGCGAACAGCAATTCGGAACGGCTCCAAATAGATTTCATGCAGAGGCCGCTCTTCAATTTGAGCGCTGATGGAACGACGCTCGAATTCCTGATCGTTGCAGACGAAATGCTTGATACACGCGCCCGCTCCATTATTTTGAATTCCGCAGATGTAGGCAGTAGCCATCCTGCCGCTCAGGAAAGGGTCTTCGGAAAAGCATTCGAAGTTGCGTCCCGCAATTGGAGTACGATGAATATTGACCGTCGGTGCAAGCAGGACGTGCGCTCCTTTGGTCCTCACTTCCTCCGCCAGAGCCGCTCCAACCTTTTCAACCAGCGCGGGATTCCATGTGGCGCCAAGCGCAATACCCACCGGAAATAAATCGGAGGTCGGGCCGAGGTTGCCCCATGCTCCGCGTGCGCCATTGGGTCCATCTGTAACTTTGATCTGAGGAATTCCCAGTCTCGGAACGGCAACCGTATGCCATAAATCCGCACCAGCCAGCAGGAAAATCTTTTCCTCAAGAGTGTCNNAATCCTATAGTTCCGAATTTGTCTTAAGAAAATCAATGACCTCATCGAGTTTCGCAAAGGCCAATGCGGTCACTGTATCAGCTCCACCATAGTAAATAGCAATTCGGCCAGTGGGTTGATCATAAAGTGTTGCGCACGGAAAAGCCACGTTCGGCACATCGCCGACGCATTCATAATAGGTCTGCGGCGAAAGCAAATAAGGAGTGCCGCGATAAATCACCTTCCACGGCTGATCCAGATCAAGAAGCGCGGCCCCGAAACTATATACNNATACAAATCCATTGCATGAAGTCAGGACGCCGTGATAGAACAAAAGCCAGCCTTCGGGAGTTTCGATAGGAACCGGTCCCGCGCCGACCTTCGTGCTTTGCCATCCATCCTTTGTTCCCATCACGAAGCGATGGCATCCCCAATGAATCAAATCGGGGCTTTGACTCAAATAAATATCGCCAAACGGTGTGTGGCTGTTGTCGCTCGGGCGGCTCAGCATAAAGTATTTGCCATTGATCTTTCGCGGAAACAATACACCGTTGCGGTTGAACGGCAGTAACGCATTTTCGAGAAAAGTGAATTTATCAAAATCAAATGTGTATCCAATCCCAATGGTTGGACCGTGATAGCCGTTGCACCAGGTAACATAATAGCGGTCTTCGAGCCAGAGCACACGCGGATCGTAGCGATATTGAAAATGGCTGAGTTCCGGGTCATTGTATTCCCATTCAATCGGGTCATTATCCAGATTCCATTTAATGCCATCCTCGCTGAAACCGCGATGCACATTCATGTCGCGTTTCTTATTATCGCAGCGGAAAACGCCCGCAAATTTTCCTTTGAAAGGCACGACGGCACTGTTGAAAATGCTATTCGACGATGGAATCAGATTGCGAGGAATGATCGGATTGGCATCATAACGCCAAACTACATCGGAGCTGCGAGCAGGCCGTTCCTGCCATGGAATGTTGGGAAGAGAATTGTTGTTCATCAGAGAATTATTTCCTTTATCGATGAAATGGCTAAAACATTATTAGTAATGATGCGCCAAGCGCGCCCTCCCCCATAAATCGTCATACAGATTCCGGCATGCGTGAGTTTCATAATGATCAAGTCGTTGACTATACAGTAAGAGATGCCACATTGAAATTAATGCGGACTACAAACACTCCTGACAATTTTATAATAAAAATAAAGTACCCATCCCCACAAATGGTTCCGTTGAATCAAGCATGTACTTCAGACACTTTCCAGCATGCGACAAAATGGTTCTGCTCAATCTCGAGAGGTATCGGACGAGTCTTGCACTTTTCAAATGCAAGTGGACAGCGATCGTAATAAACACAGCCCTCCGTATAACCGGTTGACACACTTCTATTTTCCACATTAACCTGTTTGTCCCATCTTTGATCGAGGCGGGGAACGGAGGCAATGAGCATTTGAGTATAGGGATGACGCGGGTTGTTGAAGATTTTTTCGATCACTCCCATTTCAGCGATATAACCGCGATATAAAATGACCGCCCTCTCGCTAATGTAATTTGCCAGTGAGAGATCATGTGTGATGAAAAGAATGGAAAGTCCGCGGCGGGACTTCAGGTCAGCCAGCAAGTTAAGAATATCAATGCGCGTGGACGCGTCCAACATACTGATGATTTCGTCGGCGACGAGAAATTTAATATCCAGAAGGAGCGCACGAGCGATAAGGAATCGTTGCAACTGTCCGCCGCTCAGCTGATGGGGAAACTTGTTCAATACATGTTCAGGGTTAAGGCCAACTGCGTTCATTGAATTGTATACCTTATCGTTCCATTCCTGAGCCCCAACATCCGGATAAAATTCATCGTGGATGATGCTGAATATTCGGTCAGCCTTAAAGATTGGATTATAAGAACTAAAGGGATCCTGGAAGACTCCCTGCACTTTACGGTAATACTCTTTCAGACCGGCTCCGTTCAATCCAGAGACGTTCGTATCATCCAGGAAAATTTCGCCTTTGGTCTGCGAGATGAGGCGAAGAATTATTTTTCCGATCGTACTCTTCCCGCTGCCGCTTTCCCCGATGAGGGAGACCACCTCTCCATCCTTGATCTCCAAGCTGACATCACTCACCGCATGAAGTTCCTTCCCACCGAAGGTGCCCACTCTATAAATCTTTGTTATATGGTCCAGTTTTAGCATTCTGTTAGAGTTCCTTTTTAACCATCATCTGAAAAATAAATCGTGGTTACAAAGACAAGTTTGTGAAATTGCGTTGTCTCCAGCAGGCAACATAATGTCCATTATCGATTTCGATAAATGGCGGCACCTCTTGGCATTTGTCAATCGCGAGAGGACAGCGTTCCCTGAATCGACAACCACCGGGCGGATCGAGCAGCAAAGGAGGAGTGCCGGGAATGCTCGTCAGCCTTTTCTTGGACTGGATGATTCCAACTCTGGGCAAGGCGGAGATCAACATCTTGGTATACGGATGATGCGGAGCATGAATGATCTCGTCCGTGGAAGCTTTCTCGGCTGGCTGTCCCGCGTACATAATCATGATGGTATTTGCAATCTGATAAAGGATCGAAATATCATGAGTAATGACCATCAGACTCTTTACAAATCCTCGATTGCGGAATTCCACCAGCATCTCACTCACTGCCTTCTGAGAGGAAACATCCAGAGCCGAGGTCATCTCATCGGCAATAAGCAGGGATGGATTCAGCAGAGTGGACAGAACCATGACCATGCGCTGCTTCATGCCGCCTGAAAGCTCAATCGGATACATGTTCAGCACATCGCGTGACATTCTGACCAGATCCAACCGGCGATCCAACTCGGCCTTGACTTCCTTGAAGCTGACCTTTTTTGATTCAAGAAGCTCAGCAGTCATCTTTCCAATCTTGCACGTGGGATTCATGGCGTTCATGGCGTACTGGGGTATAACCGAGATTTCCTTGAATCGGAAGTCATCCATCTTCTTCGTATCGGCGATGGGCAGTTCGTGGTCGTTGAGTGTAACGCGGCCGCCCATATACTTCATGGGCGGATTCAGATAGATCAAACTCTGCCCGAGCGTGGTTTTTCCACAACCCGATTCGCCTGCCAGCCCCATGATCTCGCCGTCCGCAATATTGAAGGTTGTATTCTCAAGCGCCTGAACATTACCTCTCAGCGTTTGATAATAGACTGTAAGATTCTCAACTTGTAAGCTCATGCTTTTACATCTCCCGGAGTTTGGGATTGAAGGCTTCGTCTAATCCTACATTGGTAACATACAGTGCTCCAACGATGGCAGTAATAGCAATGCCAGGCGGAACGAACCACCACCAGACGCCGAGGATGAGAGCCCCGTAGATCACGGCGTTGTTCATCATCAGGCCAAGGGAGATCACATTGGTTGGGCCCAAGCCGATGAAGTCCAGCGTGGCAGCGGTTAAGATTGCCCCGCCGAATTGAAGGATGAAGACGAGCAACAGGTAGGACATCATGTTCGGTGCGATTTCCGTCGCGATGATTTTAAGCGGTCTCATCGCGCTGATCCGGGCCATATCAACAAAATCTCTTGTGCGCAATGAAAAGGTCTGTGCTCGAACGGCCCTGGCGGTCCAAGGCCAAGCAAAGCAACCGATGAAGATGCTTTCTATGAACACGCCTCGCGCTTTCAAATAAACAGCGATGATCAGGAGCACCATCAGGGCGGGGATTACCAGCACGATATTGGTAAGCATATTTAGGAATTCATCGATCAGGCCACCACGATAACCGGCCACAAAACCGACGAGCAAGCCAATCAGCGTGCCGATTCCTCCACCCAAGAGGCCCACCTCAAAGGCTGCTCCCAGGCCAGAAGCGAATTGTGAGAAGACATCATCTCCGAAGGATGTGGTCCCGAACCAATATTCAGCCGAGGGAGGATGATTCTGCGCCCCGGCAAACTCATTGGGTTTGTATTTGGCCAGATGCGGACCTACGATTGCCAGGACCACAAAAAAAAGAATGATTGCCAAACCTATTCGGAGTTTAGTGTTCCTCAGCGCGAAAAAGAGAAGTTCGTTTTTCTTCTTGGGTTTAGTTACGGTCTGCATCGGTTTCATCCCTCGCCCTGCATACCAATCCGCGTTCTGGGATCTACAAGGACATATACAACGTCAATTGCAAAATTGGCCAACAGCACGCCAATGATTATGAAGAGGAAACAGCCCTGCAAAAGGAAATAATCCTCATTCTGGATCGCCTGAAGGATCAGGTATCCGATGCCCGGGTAGGAGAAAACAATCTCAGTGACCAAGGCGCCCGCAACGATGACACCCAGTTGGAGAGCCAGCCCAGTGACCTGAGGGAGCACAGCGTTGTTGAACGCATATTTTCTGACTAGTTTTCTGGGCGTTCCTAGGGCCAGCAGATAATGAGAATAATCAGACTCCAGTTCATAGATGATCAGGTTGCGCATCCCGATAGCCCAGCCACCGAACATGACCAGGAAGAGAGATAGGAAAGGGAGTACCCAATGCACAGCTAGGCTCCAAATGAAGCCCCACGTAAAACTGGGCATCATGGAATAAGCGTAAGCTCCGGAAAAAGGAAAAATGTGAACGACAATTCCAAGTGCCCAAGCCAGCAGGATCCCTAACCACATGTATGGCGTTGCAGTGAGAATGTAGCCGATTGGCAAAATAGTGTTATCGAGCCATTTGGAGCGTGCCGCAAAAGCGCCAAAGTGGTTTCCGGCAAACCAACTTACCAAGATCGCGGGCAGGAGTAAAAGAATATCATAAGGTACGGCATCCTTGATAATCTTGATCACCGGCTCCGGGAATAACCAGATGCTAGTGCCGAAGTCACCGTGAAAAATCGCAATCCAGAAATTAAGATATTGTTGCCAGATGGGAATATTCAAGCCGAAGGCTTGCATATAATAACTGTAGATCATCTTGGCAGATTCCGCCGACAGATTTGCCCGCGCAATCATCCCTTGGACTGGATTTCCAGGCATAAAGCGCGGGATAAGCCAATCGATACTGACCGCGAGGAAAAAGGTGATGAAATAGATGAGCAATTTTCTTCCAAAATATTGCCTCATCGCCACTCCTTCTCAATCAAAAGGTTCTATTGAATTGTCCCTCCCGAAAGGGAGGGACAATTCAATTACAAACTGCTACTAATGGGTTGCTGGTTTCAATTGAGTCAGCATGAGGATGCTGGTCATATTCCAGTAGCCGTTCCAAGTAACGGGGAAGTCATGGTTCTGGCTAGCATCTGAGCCTGGCCAGTTCGTCCAGTTCGCAGTGCTAAACTGAGCCCATGCACCGTTGTACCAAAGCGGGATCATGGGCAGGGTCTTGAGCTGGATCGTCTGTAGCTGTGAAACGACAGCCTGCATGCCAGCCAAGTCACTGGTCTGGGTCTGGTCAAGTTTGGTCACAAGAGCAAACGCAGCGGGATCATTATCGCGGCCATAGTTTCCGCCTTGGGTCGTCGCGATATCTTTCAGATCGTCATAGAAGATAAAGTGATAATATGACCACGGCGTGTTGCTGATGTTTGCCTGATTATCAATGGTCAGGTCAAACTTGCCATTCAGGCGTGCAGCCAGATAATCGTTGAAGGCGGGATAAGCGGGGGTCACGTTGATCCCAACGGCTTGCAACTGCTTGGACATGATGTTGATCGCTTCCATCCAATCCGACCAGCCTTGAGGAACTGTAATCTGAAGGGCAATCTTGGATCCATCCGGGTTTGTGACAAAGCCATCGCTACCGGGCTTGTATCCAGCGGCAGCTAAAACTTGCTTGGCCTTGGCAGGATTATAGGTGATGCCGTACTGCTTGTCCGCGTTCTTATCAATGTATTTATCCCACTCCGGGAGCAGACCACTCGGATCGGCAGCCGTGACCATGTTGTTATAGTCTTGAGTGACGACATCAGCCGGATTGACAGCATAGGCGATTGCTTGGCGGAAGGCCAAATCGCTCAGCGGTTTCTCCTGGAGGTTCATTTCCAGCCAAGCTGTATTGACACCCAGTTCATAAGGAGCACTCGGGTAATAGGTTTTCAGTGCATAACCGCCTGCGAGCAAAGTGGAGATGCCCGGCAGGTAATTATTGTTCAGATCTTCGTTGCCCTGCAAAACCAAGCCCAGAGAGTTCTCATTGCTGGTATTGACAAGGTCGACAATGTACTTGGGGGCGATGGAATATCCAAGCGCCTTGATCGCCCACCAGTTGTCATTCCTCTGCCAGACCATCTTGGTCTGATCATAAGTGTCGTACATGAAGGCGCCCGAGCCAACCGGATTCGGGTTCGCACCGGTCTCTACATCCTTCTCGCTCATAGTTGACCAGAGATGCTGAGGGACGATCGGCACATTGAACAGATAGTTCGCCCATTCCTGATACTCGGGTGTTGAGAAAGCAAAATCCACAGTGGAATCGTCAACCTTGGTTACAGCGGTCATCCATTTCCAGAGCGGGCTGAAGTTTAGGGTATCGGTCTTGCCAAGGGTGAATGTAAACACCACATCATCGGCCGTCAGAGGCTTTCCATCAGACCAGGTGAGGCCGGAGCGCAACTTCACCTCATAGGTGGTGGGATCTTTCCATGCACCACTCTCGGCCAGCCAAGGGATGAACTTATCAGTGAGGGGGTCATAGAGGAATAAGGTTTCATAGACCAGCCCGAGTGTTCCCATGGCATAGTTGCCGGTTTGGAAGGGGTTCCAGTTGGAAACCGGGCCCCACTGCTTCCCGCCTGTATATAGGGTCTCGTCGCGTGGGAAAGTGGTGACTGTAGCAGGTGCAGCGGTTGGGGCCGGAGCGGCAGTCGCAGCCGGGGCGGCAGGAGCTGTCGTTGGCGCAGGCATCGCGGTAGGTACTGGGGTAGCAGCAGGAGCGCATGCGCCAAGCAACATGCTAACCCCAATCAAGATCGATAAAACAGCAATTAAGCGTTTCATCTTCAATCTCCTTTTGTATTATGGTATATTGCTCTGATTGAGAAGTCCGTAACCTCGTAGGGAATGCGGGTTTCTCATGTTGGCGTCCGGTGTCCTATTGGACGCCGGATGTCATTTCGGAACGACAAGCAGTTTTTCGTTAATGGTTTGTTGGTCACCTCCTGGCAAATGCCAAATTACAAACTTGAGACAGAAATAATCCGCATGATTGCTGAATCAATAATTTCATTTTTACTTTTTCCCATGGGGAGCGCCGCATGATTCGCGAATGACGAGCTCGGTTTCCATGATGATGTGGCGCGGAGGATTAATACCGTTCTCCACTAAATCAATCAAGGTGTCAACTGCTTTAGCGCCAAATTGAGCGACAGGCTGACGGATGGTGGTCAATTGCACATCTGAAAGTGTAGCGATGGGAAGATCATCGAAACCGACAAAGGCGACATCATCGGGTATAGAAAGCCCGCTTTCCCGCACAGCGCGCATCGCCCCAAGCGCCATCACATCAGAGGCAGCAAAGACAGCGTCAGGCTTTGCCGATAGCAGCTTTTTCATTGCGTAATAGCCGCCGCTTTCAGTAAAATCCCCCTCGACGATCAGTGATTCGTCAATACTAAATCCGCGTTCATTCAGAGCCTTAACGTAACCTGCTTTTCGGTCTAATCCTACGGTGCTGTGTTGCGGGCCCGCAATCGTTCCGATACGTTTATTTCCGAGTCGAATTAAATGAGTAACGGCAATAAAGGCCGCATTGATATTATCTATGTCGATATAACTGACATTGTCCGAACGAAAGGGACGCCCGGCGACCACCAAGGGCATTTTCGCGTCATGAAGATGACCAATGATCTGCTGTTCGCCATGATGGCCGGATTGGACAATCACACCATCAAGCAAGCCTTTGCGCGAAACGCGCGGGAAAATTTTTTCCTCATCTTCTTTGGTGCCCACGAGAAAAAGAGCAAGGGTGTAGTTATATTGATTGCACGCCTGCGCAATTCCTTTTGTCAGGTGAGAGTAATAAGGATCTGTGAAAAAGAGGGTGACGCTCAAAGGAAGAACCAAGCCGATTGTCCAGGAACGTTGCGAAGCCAGAGCCCGTGCGGCCGCATGCGGACGGAAGCCTGTACTTTTGATCACATTCTGCACGCGCTCCCTAACATCCTTGCGCACGTTGGGACGATCGTTCAACACGCGTGAAACCGTTGAACGAGAAACTCCGGCTTGCTTGGCAACATCTTCAAGGGTTAGGCTTGCCATCAGTTTTTCCTAAAACCTGGTATCGCTCCCAACAATAATACAGAAAATGTAAAATATTTTTCTAATTATCATGCTAATTTCATCATAATTTACACGAAAACTGGGAGCGCTCTCAACGCGAGCCGCATTATACATAGGTTTTCCCCCGCTGTCAATATATTGATGTTGGAACGGACCAAAGGGGATCAAGCAGTTGATGAGGTTTGTGGAAATTTCTTATCATGCTGCTCCCAGTATGCTTTATAATGAAGTTGAAGTAGCATGATAACCTCTATTACTTCGAAATTCCAGGACGGATGAACTTAGTACTGGACTTCATAAATAATCCAAGTTGCTACCTAGAGGTGACCTTCAACAAGAATCCATGAGTTTCCATTACAGTTGGGGTATTCCGACCACCAAAGCAAAGGAAAACTCATGGATACCCAAATTGTAGTCGTTTTTTGTCTGTGCGATGACCTGCTCAAGAGCTTGCATCATTACGAAGATGCACAATGCCAAATGACGGATGCCGAAGTGATGACGACCGCGATTGTGGCGATGTTGTACTTCAAAGGCAATTTCTGTTTGGCCAGCCTATATTTGTATGAATATCGTTACATTCCGAATATGCTGAGCAAGAGCCGCTTCAATCGTAGACTCCACCACATGGCAGACCTGTTCTTGACCTTGTTTCTGCGGTTAGGCGAAACCAGGAAGAAGCTCAACGAAAAGTCGGTTTACGTGATTGATAGTTATCCGATCGCGGTTTGTGACAATTACCGGATCCGGCACTCGAAAATCTATCAAGGCGAGGAGTGGCGAGGCTATATTTCGAGTAAAAAACGTTATTTTTATGGTTTGCGCATCCACGTGATGATTACCGAGCAAGGTGAACCCGTTGAATTCTTTCTGGCTCCCGGTGCCTTCAGTGATACCAGCGCCTTGCGATTGTACAATTTCGATATTCCAGAACATTCCTGGATCATCGGTGACAAGGCCTATAACGATTATCAAATGGAAGACCTGATGCGCGAAGCCGGAGTGGAACTCCTGCCGTTGCGTAAGAAAAACTCCCTTCGACCCGTGCCTCCTTTTATGACTTACTTGCAAGTTTCCATCCGCAAAGTGGTTGAGACCACCGGCAGTTTGATTGAACGCTTACTGCCCAAATCTATTCATGCTATTACCGCCAAAGGGCTTGAGATCAAAGTCGCTCTTTTTGTTCTCGCCTCCAGCATCAACTTCCTTTCGTAGCAACTTGGATTATTGATGAAGTCCAGTACTAAGTAACCAGCACAGGTACAATTTGCCGGGCACTGAAGCCATTTTTGAATTACCTGGATAATATGAGGTAGGAAAGGGAAACCCTATGAATGAAATTCTGGAACAATTGCTTCTGGAAGAGCAACAACTGCAATTCAGTTCCTTCAACGAAGAGATCGCCTGGCAGATCGGCAGCTGGCTGGTGGAATATGCCATCCAAAATGAACTCCCCATCACCATCGACATCCAGCGCGGCGAACAACAGCTTTTCCATGCCAGTCGGCCGGGCACCGGCGCGGACAACGATGAATGGGTCAAACGCAAGGTGAGACTGGTCAACCGCTTTGGACGCAGTTCTTTTTATTTGGGCCAATTATTGAAGAACGAGGGCAAGAGCATCGAGGAGAAATTCCTGCTGCCCGAAAGCGAATATGCTCCGCATGGCGGCTGTTTCCCAATCATGCTCAAAGGCACCGGGATGGTTGGCACAATCACTGTTTCAGGGCTGGCACAGGAAGACGATCATAAAGTGGTAGTGGCGGCGATCAGCCATTATCTGGAGGACAAGTAGATGACACTTAATCCTGTAATTTCAACTTTGGGGCGGCGGCTGCGCCTAGCCGTGATCGGCGGAGGCCCCGGTTCTTTTATCGGCGCCATGCACCGGCAGGCCGCCCGCCTGTATGACCGCTATGAATTGGTCGCCGGGGTGCTTTCCTCTAACCACGAGAGGGCAAAGACAGCCGGCTTGGAAATCGGGCTGCTTCCGAACGTGCCTATACCAATGTACTGGAACTGCTGGATTCCGAAGCTGTCCGACCAGACAGCGCAGATGTGGCTGCCATCATGACACCCAATGACAGCCATTATGAATACGCAGCCGCGGCGCTTGAACGGGGCTTTGATGTCATTTGCGACAAACCCATGACCAATACCCTAGCGGAGGCAGAGCAATTGCATCAAAAAGTACAGCAGACTGGCCTGATCTTTTGTTTGACGCATAATTACACCGGCTACCCGATGATGCGTCAGGCCAAAGCCATGGTCATGGATGGCCAGCTAGGCACTATCCGCCTGGCGCAGGTGGAATATGTTCAGGGTGGCAAGGCCGCTGAAAATGATCCAGATCCCTCTTCGGGGAATTTACCTTGGCGCTATGATCCAGCCAGGGGAGGACCCTCGCTAGTGATGGGCGATATCGGCACACATGCCCACAACCTGCTGCGCTTCATCAGCGGACTCGAAGTGGCCGAAGTCGCTGCGGAGCTGGGCGCCATCGCGCTCAACAATTAGTGCGATGCTTCTTCGCTTGGTGCGGATGACCTCATCAATGTGGATCATGTTATTTTCAATGGAAAAGTTTTGCGCACGGAAGATCGGATCATATAAAGTTCAGGATTATCGACGGCGCGGATGACCCAAGTAGCCAGCACAGGCCGGATTTGGCTACCAGTGTTGCGCTTATAATCTAATGGCATCCCGTGATTACGAAGCCCTTGAAATGTATATTCTGGAACTGTTAATGAGAGACCAAGGCTAAACCATTCTGGGAGAACCTCTATGTCGATACTTTTGAGTGCGGTTGCCGCCGGGCATCTTTGCCTGGATATATTTCCGAGTTTTGGACAACTTCCGCAGGGAAATTTTGAAAGTGTATTTCAACCCGGACGGCTCATCCAGGTTGGAGCTGCCCAATTTTCCACCGGTGGTCCGGCTTCAAACACGGGACTGGCACTTCAACGCTTGGGGGTACCCACCCGCCTAGTGGCCAAGGTCGGCGCAGATCACCTAGGGCGAATTTTACTCGAACTGGTCTCTCAAAAAGGTCTGGATTTGATCCAGGGTATCGCGGTTGATCCGACGGCGGTTACATCCTACTCTGTGATTATCAGCCCTAAGGATACCGATCGCATAATCTTACATTGTCCGGGCGCCAATGATACTTTTGTTGCCGAAGATATTTCTTACGAGATGGTTAATCAAGCGGCTTTGTTCCATTTTGGGTATCCTCCCATCATGCGCCAGATGTATATCAACAATGGCCGGAAGTTGGTGGAACTGATGCAGCGGGCCAAAGAGACCGGGGTGACCACTTCGCTGGATATGGCTTATCCAGATCCCATGAC
>PLNY01000060.1 GCA_003141915.1 Anaerolineae bacterium
ACTGCGGAAGGATGGGGCACCCATTTTCAGTGGCGGTGAAAGAGTGGGACACCCGCCAGTTGGATAGGATGCAAAGTGTCAGCCACGCGGAAGGCGTGCCAAAATGTTAATCGACCGGAGCGGGAGTGGGGCCTCGGAAAGCATGCGCGATGGCTACTTGTCGGTACAGATCAGTGATATGCTTGTTTGGCAATTCCCTGAGTTTGCCTCCACGTTTCGAAGAGACGAGTTGCTCTCTCTAGGGGCTAGGGTGCACACGTTCAGAGATCTGACGGGTTCTGGCGTGCTTCGCACCTCGACACCAAACAGGCGGGGATGCATGAGGTGATCGTTGGCCAACAAAACCGCCAAACGCTCCGCAGAAGCATCGCTTAGGGGCTATCATTATCAACTCGATAAAGCAATAGTTCAACTACTTGAAAACTCGTCTCCAACTGCGAATGTCACAATCGAAGGCGTAGAGGACATCGACGTCGACGACGGTCTAACCTATGTTGCAATTCAGTGCAAATACCTAGAGGCAGAGACCAGAACACCGTCCGGAATCCGAGTTCCAATCAGTCTCATGCTGGCGGAATACAAGAAAGACCTCTCAAGGCCATGGGCATTCAGACTCTACGCCTACTTCGGCACTGCGATAGGCGCTGTGCCAGACTTTACGCTGGAATCGATCAAAGTTCTCCTGACTTACAAGAGCGGAAAAGGAGCAGACAAGAGGACCATGCGTGTCTATGAGGACCTCGACGTTTCCGACGCGGAACTCATTGGCTTCCTAAAATGCTTCAAA
The DNA here is from genome assembly GCA_003141915.1 of Anaerolineae bacterium. Classification (GTDB taxonomy): domain Bacteria; phylum Chloroflexota; class Anaerolineae; order Anaerolineales; family Villigracilaceae; genus Fen-1038. The sequence continues at coordinate 788 of PLNY01000060.1, forward strand.
TACGATGAGGGCCTAGAGTTCGACCAGCAGCGTCACCTTTTAATCGAACTTCTTAAGACAACATTTGCTGCGGAATCTGCCGAATCGATAAATTTTTTCTATCCAAAAGCGTTGGCAGTTGCTTTGGAGATCGCAACTAAGCGCACCGCGCATGATCGAACGATTACAAAAGCGGCCTTCATCAAGGAGATTGAAAATGCAGCGTCCGCCGTTGCCTCGCCATGGCTGGCTAGGTTACTCGGAAAAGAGAAGGCTCTAAAGTTCCTCCAGAGGATTTTCAGGGACGCCAAACTGTTTACCAGCACAAAGGAAAAAACATTAGTGATTGACGGAAGCGGTGACGACAGTGGACCAATCTCGATCTCGTTGCCTGCGTTCATCCAAGAGGTTGTAAACGGAAGTTTCGCGCCCAAGAAATGCCTCTACGATGCCCAACCTTGGACAATTCTGGTCGANNAGGATGAAATCAAGGAATTAAAGCGAGAGCTTCTGGCTATGGATGTGTTTTTTAACGATGGGTTCGAGCACATTCAATTCAACCCTAAGGCCTTCGCCGCGCCACCCGTGATAAACAGACATATTAGTGCAAACAATAAGGTAACCGATAAGCTAGGGATCGCCTCTTATCGTTGCCGCCTGGCATCGGTGTCCGCCGTGCTCCCACACCTGGGCGAGCTACAACTCGGGAACATCCTAATATGCGTTGGATCTGTCGAGATGCAGCATCGTTTCAAATTTCACAGCCGAATCTCCGCTAATATCGGCAACCAATGGGCAAAATCAGACTTGCTGATGTTGCTCAAATAGTGAGGATACCGTGATTGGGGAAGAAGTTAACTATCGAATCGTATCTGTCGCCCCGAGTCTGATTGAGATCGAGATTATTGACCCCGCTCAATTCAAGGGTAGCGCAGAACTTAAGCTAACAATCGGAAGCTATCTTCGAATTTCCGACGATGACGGGTTGTCGATCATTGCCATCGTAAAAAGCTTCCGCATCCAGAGTTCCAACTCAGAGCAACCGGAGGCAACTCCTCGCCCCCCTTCATTTATCATTCAGGCCCAGCCCGTTGGTTTTCTGGACGAGGAAGGAAGATTCAAGCGTGGGGGGCAACAGATCGCAATCCCTCCAACCCGCGTAGAGATCGCAAGCGAAGAAACCCTTCGCGCTATTTACCAACCTGCGNNTCCAGTGATGCTGGACGGGAATAGGTTCTTTGGAAAACACGTAGCGGTTGTCGGAGCGACCGGGTCTGGAAAGTCCTGCGCCGTCGCAAAGATCTTGCAGGAGGCTGTGAAGCCCTCCGAGAGCCAATCGGCGCGATCAGTAATAAACAACTCACATATTGTCCTCTTTGACATTCACGGTGAATACGGGACAGCATTTCCAGCCGCAAACCGCATCTCAATAAAGAATCTCATCCTTCCCTATTGGCTCATGAATTCGGAAGAACTAGAAGAAATGTTTATCGAGAGCAGAGAGTCCAACTCACACAACCAGGTCTCGCAGTTCAAAAAAGCAGTGACCCTCAATAAACAAAGGCACAACGCCAAATACTCCGATGTGACATATGACTCGCCCNNTTATTTTAGTATCCAAGAGGTATTTCGATTCATAAAGAATCAGAATGCCGCCACCAAGGACGCAGAATCTAGTGTCCTGAAGATTAAAGACCAACCAGACCTGGCAGGTATTCCGGAGCAATATTGGCTTTTCGAAGAGATTGAGTTTGAAGAAAAGGTTAGAAGCAAGATCAATGATGGACCCTACGCTGGCGAATTTCACTCCTTTGTTTCGAGGCTGGAAACGAAATTGGGTGATGACAGGTTAGCGTTTTTACTAAAGCCGTCCAAAGCCGACAAAAGCGATTATCTAACGAGCGACCTGGAGTTTATCCTCAGACAGTTCCTTGGGTATCGTCCGCTCAATGAAGCCAA
>PLNY01000247.1 GCA_003141915.1 Anaerolineae bacterium
TTCGAGAAGCAATCTCTTCTTTGAAAAACGAGATTGCCACGCCGTCTCGCTGCGCTCGAGAACACGGCTCGCAATGACAACTTAAATCAAGCTTTCCTTTGAATGATCAATTTAATATACAGCCATGACGCGCCAAAGGCGAGCAATAAGCCGCTGACCACATCCGCCACATAATGCTGTTTGATCAACACGGTGGACGCAACGATGAGCGCCGTCCAAACGGATGCGACGATTCCTACGCGGCGGTCAAAGCGGAACCAATGAATGGCAAGAAGGGTGGAGACCGAAGTATGCAGGCTCGGAAAATCGTTGAAGGGCTTGTCGCCGGCGTACACGTTCTGGATCATGCGGGTAAACAAATCGGTCCCGGTGAGAACCGGACGGATCACTTCGGTCTGGAAAAAGAAATAGAAGAAGTAGTTGACAAGAAAGGCGGTGATCATCGCCAGCGCGGCGGAATGAAACACCTTTGTCCTGAACAGCAGAAATACGATGAGCGAAAAATAGACCACATAATCGAGCGAAACATACGGGACGACAAACGGCGTCACCACCGGCAAAGCCGCATCGAGCGGAGTTCGCAAATTCCAGACTGCCGGGCCGTGATTCAGCAGATCATAAATCTCATTGGCGAAATAGATGGCGGCCGCCAGCACAATGGTGATGATGGCATTGCGCCAGCCGGTGCCAAAGATGCCCTCGCTGAAATATTTTTTGAATATGTCCTTCATCGGACAATCTCCTCGAAGTGATTGGATGATGATAATAGTATAACCGAATGCAAAGTTCCTGAAGACAGACGCTTTCGCCATGCAATGATAAAATGTCCTTGACATAAGGAATCAACATGGACAAGATTTTCATCAAGGATTTACTGGCGCGCGGCATCATCGGCGTCCATGATTGGGAACGCGAAAAACCGCAGGATATCCTGATCAATGTCACGGCTTTCGCGGATACCCGTCGCGCGGCAGAGACGGACAACATCGCTGATTGCGTGGACTACAGCGCATTGGCAAAGAAAATTCAGGCGCACGCTGAAACTGCGGCGCGCTTCACCGTGGAAGCGCTTGCCAATGACTTGGCGAAGCTGTGCCTTGAACAAAAGGGTATCAACAAGGTAATTGTGCGCGTCGAAAAGCCCGGAGCGGTTCGATCCGCGCAATCCGTCGGCGTGGAGATCGAACGCGGCCGCGATGAATGATCGGCGAGGCGTAATTTCCAAAAGCGCTTCAAATGTTAAAGAAATAGCATCGTATCCCGGACAACCTAAATCTTGAGCTGGCTGGCGCCGCGCGAAATATTATCCAGGAATTCCTGACGCGTCGCGCTGTTGGTTCGAAATCCGCCCTGCATGGCAGATGTGGTCATACGCGCATCGTGCTTGCGGACGCCGCGCATCATCGTGCATAAATGCAGGGCTTCCACCACCACGGCCACGCCGCGCGGCTGAAGCAGGTCGTTGATAAAATCCGCGATCTGGCGCGTCATGCGCTCCTGCACCTGCAAACGGCGGGCATACATATCCACAATGCGGGGAATTTTCGAAATGCCGATCACTTTTCCGCTTGGGAGATAGGCGACATGGGCGCGTCCAATAAATGGAAGCAGGTGGTGTTCGCAGAGGCTGTAAAATTCGATATCGCGCACAATGACCATCTCATCATAAGAAACGTCGAAGATTGCGCCATTGACCAGCTTCTGCGGATCGGCGTGATAGCCTGCCAGCAATTCTGAATACATGCGCGCTACCCGGTTCGGCGTATTCTTCAATCCTTCGCGCTCGGGGTCTTCGCCAAAAGCATTTAACATCTTCAGCGCGGCAGCTTCGATGGCTTGAGTGTCGATAAAGCCATCCGAAGATTCCGGATCGCTCCGATTATTACTAAATTTGATATCCATTCTTATTCTCCAATCTGTCGCGATATTCTACTTGAAATGTCACTCTCCCGAAGGATGGGCCGAAAGCAGAAACCAAAAGGGAAAATCAACGTAGATTTTCATGATGGACTCCACAGGGAGAAGCCACAACCTAACGCCAAGATAATCCGAGGCCCGCCATGTCGAACATTTCTTCGATCATCACTACTTTGAAGCCGAACTGTCTGGAATCAAATCAAAGGTTCGCCGAAGCGATCACGCGCTCCGCCAGCGAGCAGACGTATTTCACCATTCGCCTGCTCGTGGATCGCGACCGCGTCGAGGACGCTTACCGCGCTTATGCTTATTTCCGCTGGCTGGATGATCAACTCGATGAGGGCCGGATGACAAAGCGCGAACGGCTTCAATTTGTTGAATGCCAGCAGAGGTTGGTCGAACACTGCTATCGCGGCGAGTGGCCGCGCAGCGCATCGGATGAAGAATCCATGCTGGTAGAGTTGATCCGCTCCGAGCGGGGACAAAGAAGCGGGCTGCGATCTTACATCCGCAACATGCTGGCAGTCATGGCCTTCGATGCAGAACGCCGCGGCCGTTTGATATCCGCAGACGAATTGAATGAATATACACATAACCTTGCGGCTGCGGTGACCGAAGCCATGCACCATTTCATCGGACATGGATGCAAATCGCCGCAGGATCAAACGCGCTATCTGGCCGTGCGCGCGGCACACATCACACACATGCTGCGCGATACGCTGGATGATATCGAAGCGGGTTACTTTAATATTCCGCGTGAATATATTGATACTTATCGAATTGACCCGCGTGACGTTCAAAGCGAAGCGTATCGGGCATGGATCAAAGAACGCGTCGGACTCGCCCGCACCTGCTTCCAAGCCGGACGGCGTTATCTCGCCCGCGTCGAAAACCTGCGCTGCCGCATTGCAGGCTTTGCCTACACGGCGCGCTTCGAGAGCGTGCTCTCCTTCATCGAATATGACGACTATTATTTACGATCCATATATCCCGAATACAAAAACTGGATTTCGGATTTGAGCATGGGATGGCTGGCGATCTCACGGGCGTTCATTCCGCAACCTATTGTTTAAACACAAAGGACACAAAGGTCACCAAGGTCACCAAGGTTTCTTAAATTCCTTTTCTTCGCGTGCGTTGTGTTTTGTTTTTTAGCTGCAACTGGAAAGATAAAATGAAAACACCTTCGATCATTGTCATCGGTGCGGGCGTGGGCGGGATTGCTGCTGCGGCGCGGCTGGCCCAGCATGGCCTGCACGTCACCATGCTGGAAAAGAACTCGCAAGCCGGCGGCCGCTGCGACCGCATCAGCCGCGATGGACATCATTTCGATACCGGCCCGACTCTGTTGGTGATGCCTTTGCTGTATGATGCCGAGTTCGCCAAATTGGGAGCGTCCGCCCGTGAAATGCTCCAGCTTCAACGCGTCGACCCGACGTATCATTTGGTCTTCGATGATGGCAGTCAATTGGCTCTCACGTCCGATCTGAATTCGATGCGCGAGCAACTGGAGTCCATCGAGCCGAAGAGCTATCTTGGTTTTTTGCGCTACCTGGAAGAAGGTCATCGTCACTATCATTTGGGCGTTGACCGATTGGTGAACCGCGACTTCCGCAAGGCGTCCGATTTCTTTAACCTTAGCAATCTTCCGCTTTTGTTTCAGCTCAAACCATTTCTCGGACATTATCGCAACATGTCGGCTTACTTCGATGAGCCGCGTTTGAAAGCAGCATTCACATTCCAGGATGTGTACATGGGGTTGAGTCCGTTCGAGGCGCCCGCGACGTTCTCGATGATGCCCTATACGGAACTGGCTCACGGCGTTTGGTATCCCAAAGGCGGGATGCATCGCGTGGTGGAGGCGTTGATGGAGATCGCATCCGCGGCGGGCGTGGAATTCGTTTACGATGCGAAAGTGGAACGGATCGATGTCAGCGGGGAAAAGGTGCGCGGCGTGATCCTCGCTGACGGTCGGAGGTTGGAAGCGGACGTCATTCTCGCGAATGCCGATCTGCCTTATGTTTATCGCGATTTACTTCCACAAGATGCAATGGCTGATCAATTAGAAAATAAACGTTTCTCGTGTTCGGTGATCAGTTTTTTTTGGGGCGTGGATAAGACTTATGAAACATTGAATCCGCATACGCTGTTTTTAGCGGACGATTATCGCGAGAACTTCGAGAGCATCATTGATGAATTGACGATCCCGAAGAATCCCAGCCTGTATATCCACGCACCAGCGCGGCTCGATTCGTCCATGGCGCCGGCCGGTGAAGATACGTTGATCGCCATCGTACCCGTTGGGCATATAAACAGGAACGGTGAACAGGATTGGGCATCCATCCGAGATGAGGCGCGGGCACATGTCTTTCGGCGATTGAAAACAGTCGGCATTACAGACATCGAAGAACATATCAAGTTTGAAATAAACTTCACTCCGCCTTCGTGGCGCAAGCGTTATAACCTGATGAAGGGTTCCACGCATGGACTTTGCCACAACCTGACCCAGCTTGGATATTTCCGCCCGTCGAACCGGCATGTGCGCTATCACAATTTGTATTTTGTCGGAGCCAGCACGCGTCCCGGCACGGGGATTCCAACGGCGCTAGTTTCTGCTCGACTCGCAACGGAAAGAATATTGGATGATCTTGGGATGATGCCGGCTTATTAAAGAATCCCAGCCTTGAATAGATGTCATCTTATTAACGTACGCTGTTGTTGGGAGTATCAGGTTTGATGAGTTTGCAACCCAGCGATATCACGGACTCGTCACAGTAATCGTATGAATATTTACTTCATTGCCGGGTGCCACTGTGTGATAATAACAATTCGAATCGTTCACTGGGCACCAAATCGCCCAGCCGCTGTATAACTGCTCAGTATTGCCGTTCAAATCCTGAACATACACATGATAGCCCGGCGCGGGAGTAAGACCCACCTCATCGCCATGCGGACTTAGTATTAGCCCATCTATCGCCTGAGTCCAATCGGCAGGATTCAAACCGATATCGGTAAAGTTATACGGCGACCAGGTGCGCGGCCAGCTTCCGTGTTGTTGGTAATAAGCCAGTTCGCGCGCCTGCCAGTCGTCAATGGACGCAAGAACGGTTTGCAGGGCAGGTGCAGAAAGGCCAAGCCCGTTGAGTGAACTCGAAATTCCTCCATATAAAGAGGAAGTCGTCCCTCCCAGCGCCGTTAGCACAAGGATGGCGGCAAGCGCAACCAACGCGATCACCAGGGCGTACTCAACGAGCGGCGCGCCGCGTTCCGATTTCCTTATCATAGATCTTTTTATAAGGATTAACATCGCTTTTCATCCAAGATCATCTGGTCTTAAAAAATAGTCAATGGCAAATGCTGCCAAATTCATTCTAATCTCGATGCGCAAATAAGCTCTTTACAGTTTACAAATAAGCGCTTTACAGTTATGTTTGCTCTAAATACTCGATTCGCGTGTCGCGCGATGGGAAGAATTATGGATGACCTGGGGATCGGGGATATAATCTCCTCTGATAAAAAATATTTATCAAGGAGACAATTATGGAATTCACACAACTTGGCCGCACCGGTCTTAAGGTTTCGCGTTTTTGTTTGGGCACCATGAACTTCGGCCCGCTGACCAGTGAAGAAGATGCGTTTGCCATCATGGATAAGGCGCACGAATTGGGAATCAACTTCTTTGATACAGCCAATGTCTACGGCTGGAAGATCGGCGAAGGCGTGACGGAAAATATCGTTGGGCGCTGGTTCGCTCAGGGCGGGGGACGACGCGAGAAAACCGTCATCGCCACAAAAGTCTTTGCGCGCATGGGTGATTGGCCGAATCAGGGGCGGCTCCCGGCGCTGCACATCCGCGAGGCGTGCGAAGCATCGCTAAAACGCTTACATACCGATCACATCGACCTGTATCAAATGCACCACGTGGATCGCACCACACCGTGGGAAGAAATCTGGCAGGCGATGGAAGTGCTTGTGCAGCAAGGTAAAGTGTTATATATCGGCTCGTCGAACTTTGCAGGCTGGCATATTGCCAAAGCACAGGAAGCTGCCAAAGCGCGTCACTTCATGGGACTCGCAAGCGAACAGAGTATGTATAGTTTGAATGATCGCATGATCGAACTCGAAGTGATACCGGCTTGCAAAGACTACGGGCTTGGACTCATCCCATATAGTCCGCTGGCGGGCGGGTTATTGGGCGGCGTGTTGCAAAAGATCAAAGAGGGCCGCCGCGCCAGACCGGATATGCAAAAGGAGATCAAAGCCAAGCGCACAAAGCTCGAAGTATGGGAACGATTCTGCAAAGCGAAGGGCGAGCATCCCGCCGATGTGGCATTGGCATGGGTCTTGAAGAATCCAGTAGTGACCGCGCCGATCATTGGTCCGCGCACGATGGAGCAATTGAGCGGAGCGTTGCGCGCCTTCAAGATCAAGTTCTCGAAGGATGAATTGAAGAAGATGGATGAAATCTGGCCCGGCCCCGGCGGCGAAGCGCCGGAAGCCTACGCCTGGTAAATACAAAGCCCCTGACGGATCATATCCATCAGGGGCAGTTGTTTCTTTAATAGAATAATATTAACTTCCTCCGCAGCCGTGTATCCTTTGAGTAGACTGCGGGCTGCAACGTTTATATGGTATCATCACTTATAATCAGATTAGAATGCAATGGGGGTTAATTTTGGAATATTTTGGTGATTAGTGAAAGGTATGGCATGGAATTACTACATCCAGATCACCGAGAAGAATGGGACGCGTTCGCCCTGCGCGAGCCGATGTTTGCACTGCTTCAATCATGGGAGTGGGGCGAAATAAAAGAACGCATGGGCTGGAAAGTTTTCCGTCTGGCAGTTCGCGACGGTGATGCACTCGTTGCAGCCGCGCAAGTGTTGGTTAAGCATTTGCCAATTAACCAGACTAGTATTGCCTATGTGCCGCGGGGGCCAATTGGCAGATGGGATAATCCCGAAGCAAGCAAGTTCATACTCATGGCATTACACCAGGTTGCAGCCAGTGAAAACGCCCTGTTTCTGAGAGTCGAGCCGCCGTTGCTGCAAAATATAGACGGGTCCGAATTTCTCTGCCAAAATGGCTTTCATAAGATATCATGGACAAATCAGCCTCGTTCGACCATTGTGCTGGACCTGACACCGGACCTCAATACAATTTTCAACCAGATACGGAAGAATACGCGTCGCAGGATCAAAGACGGCACCCGAAAAGGGCTTCGCTTTCGAATCGGCTCCGAGGCGGATTTACCGACCTTTTACGAACTGATGAAGGTCACAGCCGAACGCGCAGGCTTTACGTCGCGCCCATACAAGTATTATCAGACGGAATTTCAATCGTTGGCCGCCGAAGGATGCGCCTTGATGATGCTTGCGTACGACGGAGACCGCCCCATTGCCGCGCACATAATTTATAAATTCGGATCTCATGCGGCATTTTTCCATCAAGCTTCAGCCAACGATACAAGCGGGTTGAACCCGAATTATGTACTGGTGTGGGAGGAAATCAAATGGCTTAAAGAGAAAGGCTGCTGCACATATGATCTATGGGGCATCCCGGACGAGGTCGGCGATATCGTTGCCAAGAATGGTGAACTACCACGATACGAACGTCACGACGGCTTGTGGGGCGTCTATCAGTTCAAAGCCGGCTTCGGAAAGAATGTTGTGGTTTTTCCGGGAGCATATGACNNTCAATAGCGATGGAGCAGCTCTCAACATGGGTAAACCCAAAACGGGTCGGGAATCTAAACTCAGTTTTACTTTACGCGGTCGAAGAACTGAAATTCATCAAATCCTTTCGCGACCTGGACACTCTATCCCATAAAATTCGATTTGTGCTTTCCCGGAAAGCGGGTTCTTTATATGGCATGTCCAAGGCTCCTCTTAGTCTCCAACTGGAACCCACGAACTGGTGCAATGTTAATTGTATTTGTTGCTCTGCTCCACGCAGCTCCAGGAAAAAGGGGTATATGGACTGGGATTTATTCAGGGAGATTATTGATGACGCTAAACAGCTGAATATCCAGAGGATCCGTTTATATTTACACGGTGAATCCACCCTGCATCCTCGTATTGTCGATATGATTCGCTACATCAAGACCAGGGAGCTGACAGTCCATGTGACAACCAATGGAATGTTACTTGATCGTGAAAAAAGCGAAGCAATCCTTCGGTCAGGAATCAGTTTCGCTGACCATTTCACCTTCTCCATTTTAGGGGATACGGAAGAGACGCACAACAAAATCATGCGTCGATCGGACTTAAAGAAGATACGGGCGAACATAGATGCTTTTCTGGATGCACGTAACAGACTCGGAATCAATGGGCCAGTGATCGAGACCATTTTTCACAGTATGCCTGAAAACAAATATGAGGAGGAAGGATATCAAGATCGTTGGTCTCATGTCGTTGACCATGTCAAGTATGTGGGAAGAATTTCGCGGTCGTTTTCTGACTATAAGAAAGAAGACCCAGCAATTGTCCGGACCCAGAGATGCCGTGTGATTCAGGAGCGGATGACGGTCTTTTGGAATGGCGATGTGACAATATGCGCCCAAGATGTGGATGGGGATTATGTTTTAGGCAGCCTCAGCAAACAATCAATGCAGGAGATTTGGAATAGTGAACAACTATCCTTTCTACGCAAAATCAACAGAGAAAAGCGGTTCAGTGAGTTCCCCTTCTGCGCCAAATGCGACCTCTAAATGCCAGATTCATTTCTATCGGGAGATTGCCCGTCCCATTTCAATCTGGCAAATCCTATGGCAATTTCGAAACCGACTCAAGCGCTTCAGCAAACGACGGTTACATTACATCCAGTATTACTGGCGGAAGTTGCCTAGAAAAGAGGATGATGTGAAGAATCATTCCGCGTCGCTGCAACAGCATTTGCAGGCTGGCGACAAGGTACGCGTAAAATCAAAGGAGGAGATACTGTCTCTGCTGGACCCCTGGCTGGAGCAAAAAGGCTGTGGCTTTATGGAGGAGATGTGGATCCACTGCGGTACCGAGCAGGTGGTCAGGAAACGGGTGGAGAAATTTCTGGATGAGGCGACTCTCCGCATGCGGACGAGTCAGGGGATCGTCATCCTCGAAGGCTTGATGTGCGAAGGAACCATGGATTTCGGCCGCTGTGACCGCTCCTGTTTTTACTTTTGGAGAGAGGAGTGGCTGGAAAAAATTGGATGATAAAGGCACAATGCTTTGCCTGTTGACGAATCAAAAATGACGATGCGTTCAAAGACGCATCGTCATTTTTGATCATGCTTACACCACCACGCTCACCAATCTCTTCTGCGCCACGATCACTTTCTTCGGCTCTTTGCCTTCCAGGAATTTTTGAACGATTTCACTGGCTAAAGCAGTGGATCGAATCTCTTCTTCATCCGCTTCGGCAGAGACCAGCACCCGGTCACGCACTTTGCCATTGACCTGAACCGGGATTTCGAGCATATCTTCCTTGGCAGCTTCTTCATCAACCTTCGGCCAGGATTGCTGATGGATGGAATATTTCTTATGCAAACGATTCGTCCACAACTCTTCGGCGATGTGCGGCGCAACCGGAGCCAGCATCTTCAAATAGATTTCCTGCGCTTCGCTCCATTCCGATGAACCAACTGCGCCGGCTTCACGCGCTTTGTACATATCGTTCAGCAGTTCCATCAACGATGAGATGATGGTGTTGAACTCGAAATTCTCGAAGTCACGCGTAACACGCTTCAACGTTTGATGAACGTTTCGGCGCAGATTCTTTTTCGTTTCATCGGAAGCCGCTCCGGTCGGAGTCCGATCCGTGAACAACGTCCACACACGTCGAATCCAACGTGCACTGCCTTCGATGCCCTGCGAGTCCCACGGCGCGCCCATTCCCCAGCGCGCAAAGAACATCAAGTACGCGCGCACAGTATCCGCGCCATACTGATTCACCAACACATCCGGCGCGATGACGTTGCCGCGGCTCTTCGACATCTTCTCATTATCTTCGCCCAGCACCATGCCCTGGTTGCGTAACTGCATCATCGGCTCGTCCCCTTTGGTCACGCCGGCATCACGCATCGCTTTGTGAAAGAAACGCGTGTACTGCAAGTGCATCGTCGCATGTTCGATGCCGCCGGTATATGTATCCACCGGCATCCAGTAATCGTATTCCTTTGGATCGAACGGACCCTTGTCGTAATGCGGACTCAGGTAGCGCAGGTGATACCACGATGAACACATAAACGAATCCATTGTGTCGGTTTCGCGTTCAGCAGGCTCGCCGCAAATCGGACAGATTGTGTTCTTCCATGTTGGATGCAGTTTCAATGGCGATTCGCCCGTCGGCTTCCATTCGACATCTTCGGGCAACAACACCGGCAATTGATCTTCCGGCACCGGATTCCAGCCATGCTTCTCGCAATGGATCATCGGGATCGGCGCGCCCCAATAGCGCTGACGCGAGATCAGCCAATCGCGATAACGATAATTGACCGCTTCTTTTCCGATGCCTTGGCTTGCCAGCCAGTCAATGACTTTGCTGATGCCGGGATTCTTTCTGCCTTTTTCCGTGTTGACTTTTGTTCCGTTAAATTGAGCGCTATTCACCATCACGCCATCACCGACATACGCGGCTTGTAGGGGCGAGTCATGACTCGCCCCTACAGGTTGAATCACAGGGATAATGGGTAGATCATACTTTTTAGCGAATGCGAAGTCGCGTTCATCGTGCGCCGGGACAGCCATGATCGCGCCTGTGCCATAACTCATCAATACGTAATCCGCAATCCATATCTGGATGTGCGCTTGATTAACAGGATTAATGGCATATCCGCCGGTGAACACGCCGGTCTTTTCTTTGTCAACGGCTTCACGCTCAATATCGGATTGACGCGCGGCTTGCATCTTGTATGCTTCGACTGCAGCTTTCTGCTCCGGCGATGTGACCTTTTCCACCAATGGATGTTCCGGCGAGAAGACCATGAAGGTCGCGCCCCACAAGGTGTCGGGACGAGTGGTAAAGATTTCGATGTCGTCACCCCCACCTTTTTCCTCCCCCATTTTCGGAGAAAATGGGGGAGGCGAGGAGGGGGCAGTCTTGAAGATGACCGAGGCGCCTTCGCTGCGTCCAATCCAATTGGTTTGCAGAGTCTTGACCGTTTGAGGCCAATCCAAGCCATCGAAGTTCAATAGCTCATCCGCATACTTCGTGGCTTGGAAGAACCACTGCTCCAGATTCTTTTTGATGACCGGCGTGCCGCATCGTTCGCAATGACGGTCTTCACCCCAGACCTGCTCACGCGCCAGAGTCGTATTGCAATGCGGGCACCAGTCCACCGCGGACATCTTGCGATAGGCCAAACCCATTTTATACAACTGGATGAAGAACCATTCCGTCCATTTGTAATATTCGGGGTCCGCCGAAACCGCCTCGCGTTCCCAATCGAACATCGCGCCCATGGATCTCATTTGCTTGCGCATCCGCTCAATGTTTTGAAATGTGCGCTTCATTGGATGGACGCCATCCTTGATCGCGGCATTCTCGGCGGGCAGACCAAAGGCATCGAAGCCCATCGGGAACATCACATTGAATCCTTGCATGCGCTTGAAGCGGGCACGCGCGTCCGGAGGCGTCATCGAAAACCAATGACCGATGTGCAGGTCGCCACTGGGATACGGCAGCATGGTCAGCGCGTAATGCTTGGGCTGGCTGTGATCAATCACGGAACGATACAGCTTATCCTTTTCCCATTTCGCCTGCCACTTCTTTTCGATGACCTGCGGGCTATAAGCATTCTGCATAACTGGCGCAATGGATCTCGTGGTCTTAGCTTTCGGCGCGGTTTTCTTGCCAGCCACAGCTTTCGCCGATTTCTTGACAACCTTCTTTACAGAAGCTTTTCTAATAGGCGCAGCCTTTTTCGCGACAATCTTCTTGACGGCTTTTGCCTTTACGATTTTCTTCGGCGCAGCTTTCTTTGGAGACACTTTCTTCTTGCTTGGTATTTTCTTTTTTGTGGCAGCCATTTTTCCTCATCATAAAGAGTTTTATCTTCAATACCAACTTGATACTTTCAAAGATATGATTGCTTCGAGTATCTCAATGACATGTAAAACAAAAATTCCTTCATCCACAATCAGGGACGAAGGAATTCCTCCGCGGTACCACCCGGCTTACGTTCAAGATACGAACGTCACTTTGTCGCGATAACGGGCTTTCCCGTCGCTGTCTACATTTCACCACAGAGTTTTTTCTTTGTGCCTTTGTGGTGAGGTTTCACCAGCGCAGTCTTCCTTGCGGAGAACAGGCGAGTTCGGTCTTTTGATCGGCATTCCCGTTCGATGCCATTGAAGGGCTTCCACCTTGCTTTCCCTTCTCGCTGACGGGATGACCTACTGCTCCTGTTGTGACTTTTTAATTTATAGTGGACCCAGGGGGATTCGAACCCCCGACCTTCTCAATGCCATTGAGACGCGCTCCCAACTGCGCTATGGGCCCGGGAAATGATTATCTTTAAGCACTCTGTGGACCTGAGGGGATTCGAACCCCTGACCTCTTCAGTGCGATTGAAGCGCGCTCCCAACTGCGCTACAGGCCCG
>PLNY01000141.1 GCA_003141915.1 Anaerolineae bacterium
GACCATGGACTCTGAACTTCTGGTAGAGACAAATAATTTAGTTCGCGTCTTTGGCTCATTGCACGCAGTGGACGGGCTCGATTTGCAAGTCCACGCTGGGGAAATGGTGGGCTTGGTCGGCCCGGATGGAGCAGGCAAAACAACCACCATGCGTTTGCTATGCGGCGCGCTCCAGCCCACTAGCGGAACTCTACGCGTCGCCGGATATGAAATTCCGGCGCAAGTGGAAAAAGCGCGTGAAGAGATCGGTTACCTCGCACAACGCTTCAGTTTGTACGGCGACTTAACGGTCGGTGAGAACCTCGAATTTTTCGGTGAAGTGTTCGATATGTCCGAAACTGATCGCAAACAGCGTTCAAAGGATTTGTTGCGCTTTGCTGGTCTCGAAGAATTCGCCAATCGTCCGGCCGCTGCGCTTTCCGGCGGTATGCAGAAAAAACTCGGGTTGGCCTGTGCGCTAGTGCATCGTCCCAAGGTACTTTTATTGGATGAACCTACCGGCGGTGTGGATCCCGTGGCGCGTCAGGAGTTCTGGCATTTGCTGATTGGGCTACTGCGCGAGGGATCGGCAGTGCTGGTCAGCACTCCGTATATGGATGAAGCCATGCGCTTCAATCGAGTCATCTTCATGAATCACGGTCGCGCTCTCACGCAAGGCGTACCGCGCGACCTCATCGGTCATCTCAATGGACGTATTCTCGAACTTGCCGCTGACCCACAAATGGCCGCGCGTCAAATCGCTTCCGATGATCCCGATGTGGAAGACGTTCACACCTTTGGAGAATATGTGCACCTGCGCGTTCGTTCTGCGGAGGGACCATTGAGCCGCATCCCGCAACGGCTCGCGGAGGCAGGTA
Source organism: Anaerolineae bacterium (assembly GCA_003141915.1). Classification (GTDB taxonomy): domain Bacteria; phylum Chloroflexota; class Anaerolineae; order Anaerolineales; family Villigracilaceae; genus Fen-1038. The sequence goes on from PLNY01000141.1 coordinate 858, forward strand.
TTACCCTGCATCATCTTTATGCAGTGATGCCTACGCTGGAGGATGTATTCATCCAACTCCTTGAGAAAGAAGGAGCAATCGATGGCGACTGAAATCATTCCGCTCGATGTGCAGGGATTGACCAAACGTTTCGGAAGCTTTACCGCCGTGGATCATGTGGCGTTTACGGTACAACCCGGAGAGGTGATCGGTTACCTCGGTCCGAATGGAAGCGGTAAGACAACCACCATCCGCATGTTGTGCGGATTATTGATCCCCACCGAAGGCACCGCCAAGATCATGGGCATTGATGTGGTGCAAGATCCCGAGGGCATCAAGCCGCACATCGGTTATATGTCGCAAAAATTTTCGCTCTATGATGATTTGACTGTATTGGAAAACATTGAGTTCTATGCGGGCGTCTACGACATTCCGAGAGATACTGAAAAGGCGCGTATTCAAGAGATTCTTCAGCTGGCCGGATTGGAATCCCGGCCCAAGACGCTGACGGCCGAACTATCAGGTGGATGGCGCCAGCGCCTCGCCCTCGGGTGCGCTCTGATCCACAAGCCGCCGCTTCTTTTCCTCGATGAACCCACCTCCGGCGTGGACCCGGTGGCGCGCCGTGAGTTTTGGGATTTGATCTATCAACTGGCAGCGCAAGGCACCACGGTTTTTATCACCACCCACTACATGGATGAAGCCGAGCATTGCAACCGCGTGGGCTTCATGTATCGCAGCAAACTACTGGCTTTTGATTCGCCGACGGCGCTCAAATCCAGATACCTGCATGGCGCAGCCTGGGATTTGGATGCCGACCCTCTGCTTGAAACCGTTGAAGATTTGGACGGAGTGGACGGAGTGGCGCAAGCCAGTCTTCACGGCGACCGCGCACACGTTATCATTGATCCCGAAGTTTGGACTGCTGACAGACTCACAAAAATGTTGACGGATAAAGGCATCCATGTTCGAGGCATTGAAACGGTTCAATCCACGTTGGAAGATGTGTTCACCCTGCTGGCACATCGCGGCAGGACCGCTGCGAATTTGGATTAACGTAATAAAGGCGAAGGCGCGTGATCCGCTTCGTGCGGATATTGCAGTTCGAACCTGCCGATGAAGAAACAATAATCTTGAATCCATGTGAAGCAAAATCAAAAGGACGCCATTCGGCGTCCTTTTGATTCGCATTTTTACGGACTAGGAAGCGTATAGGTTGGCGCGGGATAAGGTGTAGGAATGGATGATGCACATATATCAGGCGCGGTGCTCAATTGCGGAGAGGCTTTCACATTTCCGCCTATACTTGGTGCACTGGTTCCCCACCAATTATTGGTTGCATCAACCGTGATCGGATCCATACTATCATTCTCGATCCCATTGTGGGACTTGGGCCACGAGGATTGGTTATCCAAGATGCAGCTCCCTGTGACGGAAACTTGCCCGTCGGTAATGTCCACCGCGCTGCCTGATCCCGCTGTATTGCCGGAAAAAACAGATCCAGTGATCTTCGTCATTTGCCCTCCCCCGATAATTCCACCGCCAAAGCTGGCAGGCGCCTGATTGCCAATGATAAAACTGTTATCAATCGTCAGTTGGTCGTCGTTCTCTCCGCTACTGATTCCACCGCCGCCACCTGGAGACAAGCCGTTAAATTTCCAGGTTGCCACATTGCCTGAAATGACCGATTGATTGGTAATGTTGACAGTGCCGCCATGATTATCGATACCGCCTCCGAAGGTAGCCATATTTCCAACAATCTGGCTGTGATCTAGTGTAAGCTGTGCATCATCGTTGTAAATGCCGCCCCCGCTAAACCCAGCTTGTGCAATATTCGATGAAATCACGCTATCCTTAACGAGCAGATGGCCTGCATTATCAATACCGCCTCCATCTATCAATGAGATATTCTGAGTTATCATTGAATCCGCCACAGTGTTCTCAGCATTATTAATACCAACTCCAATATCTAGCGCCCCGCCGTCATAACCAACGTTATGAGACAAAGTGACATGATCCAATGTCAGGGAACCACCCAAGTTTCGAATAGCGCCACCGGGTTGATGGTCAGCAGTGACATCGCCTCCCGAAATGGTCAAATCCTTCAAGGTCAGGTTACCGGCTACAAAGACTTGAAAAACACCGAATTTATTGGAACCGGTGCGTTCGATGGTTGAGCCATTTCCTAAAATGATCAGCGTGCTGGCGACTACTGGAAAACCTGCTGGATCCAGGTGCTGGCGATCCGGAAACGGGTGGGTCCCATACAGCACAACCGGAGCATTGTCGGATTGCGTGAGTGTATACGTTCCGGTTGGCATATAGACGGTATGGCTTCCAGAAGGTAGAACACATGCATCCACAACTTGCTGGAGCAACACGGTTTGGATGGCTTCGCCCAGCGAGCAGTGACCGCTCGGCTTGAACGGATACACATCCTGCTCAAAAGTATTAACCACCACGGCATCCGGCGGAGCGGAAGGTGTATTGGTTGGTATGGGCGCGGCGGGAGTTGAGGTGGAAAGCGCTGTGGGTGAGGAAGGGTTATTTGTGGAGCTGACCGAATTGGCTGTATTCGTTGCAACTTCCGGCGGCGCAGGCGTTGCAGATGCTCCGGGCGCTGTTCCATTGAGAAGCGTGCAACTCATCAGAAACAAGAAACCGATAAGAAATACGAATAGTTGGTTCTTCATTCTCAATTTTCCTTTGCGAAGCTGTAGAAGTTAAATCAGAGGTCTGCGATAAGGAGCGAAATCTGCGAAACGGATGGGGCTGGAATTAATGGGCGGGATTATAGCACCGCAGGATGATTTCTCCAGTAACCCCAAAGTACCATCGGCCTCCGCACCCGCCGCAGACCCGATCCATCGCACCGACTTGTTGCCCGGCAATTGCCCGCACTGCGGCGCGCCGGTGCGTCCCGCCGAAGTGAAATGGACGGGCGCACAATCCGCCTCGTGCGGATTTTGCAGTTCGAACCTGCCGATGAAGAAACAATAATCTGGCATCAATATGAAGCCAAAGCGAAGGACGCCGGATGGCGTCTTTTTTTGAGTCTGGTCGTTTTATTATGGTTAGATTCAAGTTCACCGCGCCGACTAATTTTCAGGTCTCTATATCGGAGGTACGAACAAAGAAAGTTGTTGTGTTGTTGGCGGATAGAATACACCGATAATTACAAATGGGTTTGGAAATCTTCGTCTGTGATACTGATAAGTAGTTCCCAAGAACAAGAAAATGTCTTTTTCTTTTAAAAATTCGTCAAAATATTTTTGGCGAACAAGGCGCTTTGCTTCTTCTTCGTCCCCGTCAACATTTTTCAGACAATTCCAAAATAGTCCCCCAATTTCCCAATCCTGTATAGTTAAGAAACTGATCTTATCATCATCCGATAGAAATCGATATTTGAATTGAAATGGCAACTTCTTTACCAGTTCTCTTTGTTTGGCTCGACCTTTTTCATCCAGATCAAACAAATTCGTTTGCTTGAATTGATTAAGCCAAGTTTGTTTCCATTCTCTCTCATCATCTTCAATCACAAAATCTACAATTTCTTTCGGTTTAAATGTTGCTAGCGACTTCGCCGTTTCACTTTTTGCAAGAGATGTTAAATCAGTAATTGAAGTAAATACTTCTTTGAGTACATATTGTTTACGGGCTGCCCAAGCATTTGCAGTACCTATTTTTGTCAAAACCGTTATCTGTTCATCTATTCCCTTTCGCGGTTTGTAACTTTCTGGACGAAAGTCACTTGTGTTTCGAATCAAATCTAATTCAATCCAAGCATCCTTACTGATTTTTGAAAAAAGTA